>NZ_JBGCCM010000012.1:0-275056 GCF_041262085.1 Catenulispora sp. GAS73 | reverse complement strand
ACACCGACAACCGCTGGACCCTGGCCACCACATGACCAGGGGCCGCCCCAGAACCGGAACCACCCCTCACAACAAGATCTTCAGCAGCCTTCTAGAAAGTGCTTCAGGGCTCCGCTCATGTAACCGATGTTCGCTGGCGTCCCCAGGATCACTGCGTCCGCGCTCAGCAGGTCGACCGCAGATGCAGCCAGGGCCGCGCGACGCACCACCATCACGCCCTCGATGTCTTCGTTGGTCGCGCCAGCGAGTACGGCCTCGAACATTGCTTGAAGCGTCGGCGAGGGTGTGTGGTGGACGATCAAGAGGGTGGGCATGTCCCTGATCCTGCCATGACGCAAATGACGTGCGACGTACCTCATCAGTACTCCTTGTCGGCGTCCGTCAATATCATCATCCGCAGCCACCGATGCCTATGCCTATGCCGACGCCGCGGAGAGTCCCATGGTTCGCACCACACCGCCGAGACCTGTCGACGTCGAGGCACTCGTTCCCGAGGTGGCGCCGTTCCGCCGCACAGCGATCCGTCTCCACCCGAGGCCCGGCGACCCGGGCCCGCTGGACAGCTCGGTCGGCGGACCGCTGCTGTGGCCGGCCGACGAGCCGTGGCCGGTCTGCCCGGAGCCTGTCCACAGCCACAGCATCGAATGGCCCGCGGTCAAAACCACGAACGAGCCCGTCCCGCTGGTCAGCATCGTGCAAATCCATCGGCGGGATGTGCCGCAATTGGCGTTTCCCGATGGCAGCGACCTCCTTCAAGTGCTCTGGTGCCCCTTCATCATCGACGGATGCGCTGCGCCCGCGCCCCGGGTGTACTGGCGCGATGCGGAAGCGATAGAGCAGGTCCGGCGAGATGTGCCCGACCAGGTGGACATCGCTCCGGAAGGCCTCATCCCCAGCGCCTGCGTCGTGCACCCCGAACAGGTCACGGAGTATCCGACGTCGGACCTGCCGTTCGACCTGTTGATGACCTTGCTCCCGCGCTTCGAGACGCTGCGGGAGGAGACCGGCTGGATCTTCGAACACCACCTCGCGGCAGCACCCGGAATCAAGCTCGGCGGCTATCCGAGCTGGAAGCAGGAGTCCTGCTGGCCGTCGTGCACGACCTGCGGCACGAAGATGGAGCACTTGCTGACCGTGGACAGCTGGGAGTTCGACGGCTCGACGTGGCGCACGTGGCTGCCCGTCGAAGACCGAGGAGGCGCGACCGGCCGCGAGAATCGCGCACCACGGGAAGCGGTGGGATCCGCGGTCAGCGAGGCCGCGGGAATCATGATCGGCGACGCCGGCGGGATCTACATCTTCGAGTGCGTACAGTGTCCGGATCGGCCCGTCCGTTGGTGGTGGGATTGTTCTTGAGGGCTCACACCAGCTGAAGGTGGACCGTTCGTTTCCGGTCGGCGGAGGGCTTCAGCGCCGTCCGCGGAGCCGAAGTCCGCCATTCCCGGCCACTCCCAACGACCGCCGCCCCCTCCACGGAACGCCGAACCGCCCGATCGGGTGGAGCGGGTCCGCGTCACCGGTTCGTGCGTGCCCGGTCCTTCAGTTCGCTGCGATGCTGGACTACTACTGGTAGAAACGTCCGATCGGGGAGGTCCACGAGTGGAACCGCTGAAGTCCGGGGATCCGCGCACTGTGGGCCCTTATGTCCTGATCGCACGGCTCGGGGCCGGGGGCATGGGGCAGGTGTTCCTGGGGCGGACGCGGGGTGGGCGGACCGTCGCGGTGAAGGTGGTCAAGGCCGAGTTGGCCGGGGACCGGGAGTTCCGGCGGCGGTTCCGGCAGGAGGTCGCGGCGGCGCGGCTGGTGTCGGGGCGGTTCACGGCCGCGGTGGTGGACGCCGATCCGGAGGCCGCGATGCCGTGGCTGGCGACCACGTACGTGTCCGGGCTGACGCTGCGCGCCGTGGTGGGTGCCGGCGCGCTGCTGCCGGAGACGTCGCTGCGGGTGCTGGCCTACGGCCTGGCACGGGCGCTGGCCGAGATCCACGCCGCCGGCGTGGTGCACCGGGATCTGAAGCCCTCCAACGTGATGCTGGCCGTGGACGGGCCGCACGTCATCGACTTCGGCATCTCCCGGGTCATCGCCGCCGCGGACCTGACGCGGACCGACGTCGGGACCATCGTCGGCTCGCCGGGCTTCATGTCGCCGGAGCAGACGCGCGGGCAGGAGCTGACCGCCGCCACCGACGTCTTCTCCCTCGGGACCGTCCTGGCCTACGCCGCCAGCGGCCGCAACCCCTTCGGTGACGGCCCGGACCACGCGCTGCTCTACCGCATCGCGCACGGCGAGCCGGACCTGTCCGGCCTGCCGGACTCGCTCGCGCCGCTGATCGCCATGTGCCTGGCGAAGGATCCGGCGCACCGGCCGAGCACCGCGCAGATCATCGGACGGATGGCCGACGTGCCGGAAGGCGCGTGGCTGCCCGCGGACCTGACGGCGGCGATAGCACAAAGCGCCGCCGAGATCCTGGACTACGAAGGGATCGCGGTCTTCGCCGAGCCCGACGCCGACCCGTTGCTGACGCGCGGCCCGGCGCCGGATCCCACGCTGCTGCTCACGTCGGCGGACCGGGCGACGTCGGTGATCGAGCCCGTCGGCGAGCGGACTCCGGAACGCGTCGGCGTCGGCGAGCCGCCGCGCGGCACGCGGGGCAACGGCGGTGCGGGGCTGGTGGCCGGCGTGCTGTCGGTCGCGGTCATCGCAGCGTTGGCCACGGCGCTGGTTCTGGTGCTGCACAACGGGAGCAACAACCCGAGTTCGCCGCCGGCGGCCTCTGTGGGGACGAGTTCCAGCCCGTCGCCGCTGCCCCGCTCGGCCAGCCGCACGAGCTCGTCGCAGACATCCGCGAGCGTGCCGACGCCGACGACCAGCTCCGCTCCGGCACCGACCACCCCCGCCTCGACCACGACGACGGCCGGCGCGCCGAGCACGACGGCGAGCACCAGCGTCTCGACCACGCCGAGCACCTCCCAGCCGACGACGCCGAGCAGCACGTCGAGCTCGTCCGCGCCGCCGACGTCGAGCCCGTCGACCGCGCACAGCACGGCACCGCCCGCGACGCCGAGTTCAAGCCACAGCTGAGCCCGGTCCGGCCGGGGGCGGTCGGGGCCGGTCGGGGCCGGTCGGAGTGCTGTCAGGACCCCGTCAGGCTGCCCCGCGGGCCTACCTCATCCCGCACCGGACGGCCGCCCACCGTGCCAGCCGTCCCCATCGAACCCTCATCCTCACGCCACGTCCACGTGTGCTCCGGCGACCGCCGTCGCCGCCTCCGGCCAGTCCGTGCGGGGCCCCGACCGGACTTCGAACGGACATGTCAAGCGCCATTCGCCGCCAACCCTCTCGAAACCACTGCGCGCCGAGCCGCGCCGCCTTCACACTGGGCGCAGCGGACCCGGGGCCGCACCCGCCTGCGGTCCCGGGTCCGCTCTGGTCCGGCGCGACTCGACGCCGGCCGGCCGTCCGGTGCGGCATGCGCCGTCGCATGCCGCCGTCCCCACTGATGCCCGGCTCCCCGTCTGGCGCCGCACTACGCGCCAGCCCCGTTCGCCGGGCGAACCGGCGGCCGGTGGTCGGACCGGCCGCCGGGGTCCTCACCCGGCCCGCGTCAGCTCGACCGCCGGCAGGTCCTTCAGCTCCTCGCGGGTCAGGTCCACCTGGACGCCGTAGGTGGCGTCGACCACGTTGCGGATCGGAACCGCGACCTCCTTGCGGTTCCACAGGTGTCCTTCGGCGAGCAGGATGTGCGTGACGTGCAGGTCGGGAGCGGCCATCAGGCCCTTGACGCGCCCGATGTCACCGTCGGCGGCGTGCAGGCGCTCGTTCGGACACAGCTGCACCTCGCCGGCCGGTACCCGGTCGTAGGTGATCATGTCCGGCTTGGACGGGGCGCGGTAGCCGCCGCCGAGGGCGCCGCCGCCGGTGACCGGTCCGCCGGTCGGGGCGGCTTGCTGCACCATCTCGGTGGCCTCCGCCGGCTCCAGCAGGTCGAACCCGGACATGGTGCAGGTCAGGATGATGGCATCGGGCCCGGCGCGACCGACCAGCGTGGCCGGAACCAGCCGTGCGACGTGTGTGTCCCGCCCGACGACGAGGTGGGTCAGGGCCCGGGTGGCCGGGTCCATGATGATCCGGTGCAACCGGCCGCAATCACCGTCGGCACAGGAGACGCCCGCTCCGATCGCGTACGGGTATTCCTTCTCGGTCATGGTGCTCATAGCACCCTCCTCACTGCTCACGCGGATGAGTTCAGCGGCGCCGCGTCCCTGCCAGGTACCCGGTCACAGAGTTTGAAACAGGGCTTCCACCACACACAAACCAAGAGGAAAGCGGCGCGGCTGCCGGGTACGGCGACGGCAGCCGCGCCGGCTCAGCGGGCGGCCTCCCGGTCCGACCACGTCTTGATCGCCAGCAGCCGCAGGCGCAGTGTCTCGGTGTCCTCCTCGGCCAGGTCTCCCGCGCCTTCCGGAAGTCCGTCGGTGGGAACACCGTGTGCGGTGAAGAAGCCCTCAGCGGTGCTGTGCGCGAGGGTCACAGCGACCCGCGGGTTGCTGACGAAAGTGCTCTGCACGTGCTTCCACACGCCGTCCAAGTACGCCCGGTCCGCGTCGGTGAAGCGCGGCGGTGCGGGTGTGGCCGCCGCGCCTCCCGCGCCGTTGCCGAAGCGCGGGTCCGCACGGCCGCCCTCGATGAACTTGCCGACGCGCGTCGACAGTCCGCCGAAGGTTCCGGCGGCCGAGGTCCGCCAGCCGGCGGGACCGAGGAAGAACGTCGCCGCCAAAGCGGCGAGGACGACCAGGATGACGATCAGGGTGATGACCACGACGACCTCCCGAGCCCGACCCTGTGTCGGAACATGCGCCGTTACCCGATTCCTCCGCCGCCAATCCGAAGCCGATCTGCCGCCGATTCACAGCCGATCCACGGCCGATCCGCTGCGTCAGGGCTCGGATTCGAATCAGAGTTCTCAAAAGCCCCGGCGGCGCGGAGTATGGAGTAATGGCGCAGCCTGCCGAACACCGGCGCGATCCCGCCCCCGACGCGCCCCGGCACCCGGACGCATCCGGCCCGCCGCGGTTCGCCGGGCAGAAGGTCCTGATCGTGGACGACGACCGGCGCGGCGCCTTCGCCCTCGGCAGCGCGCTGAGCGCCCGCGGCTTGACCGTCGTGCAGGCCGCCACCGGCCCGGACGGCCTGGCCGCGGTTGAGCACGACCCCACGATTCGCGCGGTCCTACTGGACATCGCGCTGCCGGGGCTGGACGGCTACGCCACCGCCGCGCGCATCCGCGAGCTCGACCACGGCGCGGCCACGCCGATCATCGCGGTGACGTTCGAGGCCTCGAACGCCGACCGGGCCAAGGCGCTGGCCGCCGGGATGGACGAGCACGTGCCCAAGCCGGTGGACGTGCCGCGGCTGCTGCGGGTGCTGGCCGAGCTGCTGAACTGAGCGCCGCCGGGGAGCCGAGAGCGGTCAGAGAACTGAGAAACCCCAGAGAACTCACAACTCTCAGAGAACTCACAACCCTCAAGGAACTGAGACAGTCAGGCCTTACCCGACTGCTCATCCCCGTCCTCGACGAGCACCGCGTCGCGCAGCGTCCCCAGGATCCGCGTCAGATACCGGGACACCTGCATCTGCGACACGCCGAGCTCGGTCCCGATCTGACTCTGCGTCATGCCCCGGAAGAACCGCATCAGCAGGATCCGCTTGTCCTTCTCCGGCAGCGCCGCCAGCAGCGGCTTGAGTGCCTCGCGGTCCACGACCCACTCGTAGGCGTCGTCGTCCCCGCCCAGCGTCTCGCCCAGGCTCGCGCCCTGCTCGTCGCCGGGCACCAGCGGCCGCTCCAGCGAGGTGGCGCTGTAGGCGGCCGAGGCGTCGAAGGCCTCGACGATCTCCTCCGGCTGCGCGCCGAGGTGCTCGGCGAGCTCGGCGATCGTCGGCGAGCGCCCCAGCCGGCGCTCCAGCTGCTCGGCCGGGGCGCCGTGCAGGGCCAGGCTCAGCTCCTGCATGCGGCGCGGGACGTGCACGTCCCAGGTGGAGTCGCGGAAGTAGCGCTTGATCTCGCCGGCCACCATCGGGGTGAGGTAGCCCAGGAACGCGGTGCCGCGCGAGGGGTCGAAGTTGTCGACCGCCTTGATCAGCGCCAGGTACGCGACCTGCTCCAGGTCCTCGGCGGTGTCGGCGGGGACGCTGAAGCGCGAGGCGACGTAGCGCGCGTAGTTCATGTGCTCGGCGATCAGCTCGTCGCGCAGGGTGCGGTAGCGCACGCTGTCGGGCTCGTACTCCGCCAGCACTTCGAAGCGCCGGTGGATCTCCGCGCGGTGCTCGGCGCGGTCCCGCGGCACGCCGCCGAGCCGGGGCGAGGGGATGCTCGGCAGGGGGATGTCCGCGTCCTGGTCCGGGAGCCGGCGGTCGGCGCGTACCACGCGCGCCGGTGCCGCCGAGGCCGGCACTGCGGCAGGGGTCGGAGCCGAGGCGGCTGCCTGCGATGCCATCCCAGTCGCGATCTCAGTCACCCTCTCAGCTCCGGTCGTGCCCTCTTTCGTGCCCTCTTCGGTGCTATCGCTCGTGCCCCCGGTCGTGGTCTCGCTCGTGATCTCGCTCGTCGAGCCCTCGACCCCGGTCTCCGGACGCCCCCGGTCGCCGTCGTGCCCGGCCCCGTCGCGGCCGGACGCGGCCGGACCGGGACCGTTCCCGCGAGTGCTCACCGCACCCCCGCCCGGGCCGTGCCGCCGGGTCCTGGCCCGCCGTCGCCGGCCGCGCGCTTGACGATGTCGACCCGGACCCGGCCCTGCTCCTCGGCCCACTGCAAGTCGTCGACGAGCGCCGCCAGCAGCGACCAGCCGAACCCGCCGACCTGCGGTTTGGAGCCCGGCCGGGCCTCAGCCGAGACAGTGAGCGCCAGGCCCGCCGGGCCCAGCCGGAAGACGCAGTCCAGCTCCTCGCCGGTGGCGTCGACCTCGTCGGGCAGCAGGAGCAGGCCGCACGCCTCGTCGACGGCCAGGCGCCAGTCGCCCATCTCGGCCATCGAGAAGCCGGCGCGCACGCCGAGATGGCCGGCCGCGGACCGGACCAGCACCACGTAGTCGCGCTCGGCGGGGATGCTCAGTGTTACCGGGACACGACCGTCGGCATCGTCGGCCTCGCCACGGCGGCCGGCACCCACGCCGGCACCCGTCCCGACGCCGTCCTCACCACCCACACCGCTCACGCGCTCCATATGTCCTGATCCCCTTTCCACAGCGACCCTTGCGTGCCCGCCCCGGCCGGGACCGCCGCGCGCGGCCCGAGTCGGCACCATACGGCCTTCCCGCCGTCGTCCTCGACCGCGACCCCCCAGGCCTGGGCCAACTGCACCACGATAGCCAGCCCCTGGCCGCCGAACCCGCGTTCGGCCGGCGGGATGAGGCGGGGCAGCCCGGCGCCGTGGTCGTGGACGCGCACGGTCAGCATGCCGTCGCGCAGCTCCAGGCCGAGCCGCATCTCGGTGCCGGCATGCCGGACGGCGTTCGTGACCAGCTCGCTGACCACCAGCGCGGCGTCGGTGACGAAGTCCTCGGCGTGCCAGCGGCGGCAGGTCTCGGTCAGGAAGGCCCGGGCCCGGCCCGGGGCCGAGGGCCCGGGAGTCAGCTGGGTCTGGGCCGAAAGGTGGCTCTGGGGCGACAGGTGGCTCTGGGCCGTCCGGCGCGAGGTCATCGCGCCAGATTCCCAGCCGTGAGCCGACCCGATATCGTCGGTAGCGATCCGGGATCACGCGGGCTGGGTGGGAAAACAGGAGGCGTCATGGCGGTCGAGGGCTTCTCGGTCGAGGTCGACAACGACCCGGACCGGGGCGGAGCCGCCGCGGTGTCCGGGGACGGCAAGGGCGGCGGCCAGGCGGTCACGGTCACCGTGGCCGGTGACGTGGACCTGGCCGCGGCGGACACGCTGTGGAGCGTGCTGGACGAGTACGTGCACGCCGGGGCGCAGGTGGTCGTGGACTGCTCGCGCGTGGCGTTCCTGGACTCCATGGGCCTGCGGACGCTGATCCGCGCGCAGCACAAGGCCGGCGCCTCAGGCGCGCGCCTGACGCTGGCCGCGCCGTCGGAGGCGGTGCTGCGGGTGCTCCAGCTGGCCGGCGTCGCCGAGCTGTTCGTGCTCGACATCAGTGGGAGCGGCAGCGGACGCTGACCATCGGCCATCGCCACCCCTTCCTCGCATCAGCTCCGTCGGCCACCGCGAACACCGCTACCCGCTCCAGCGAATCCAAACTCGATGCGGACCCGGCGGCGGAAGTGCGCCATCGGCGGTGCGCCGGCCGGCCCGGACCATTGTCAGGCACCCGACGTGCCCAAACATAGCCCAGGCAGAGCTATTCCCGTTCCGAATGCACGGGAATCTGCACGGGATATATCTCTGAGCGGACTTCGACAGGCCTCAGGCCGCGTCGAGGAACGCCAGCACGGCCAGCACCCGCCGGTTCCCGTCGAGATCCGGCAGCAGCCCGAGCTTGGCGAAAATCGTGTTGATGTGGTTGCTGACCGCCTTCTCGGTGATCACCAGCTGGGCGGCGATCCCGGCGTTGGCGTGCCCTTCGGCCATCGCGGCCAGCACTTCGCGCTCGCGCGGGGTCAGCGAGCCCAGGCGTTCGTCGCGGGAGCGGCGGGCCAGCATCTGGGCGATGACCTCGGGGTCCATGGCGGTGCCGCCGCCGGCGACGGTCCGCAGCGCGTCCACGAACGAACGCACGTTCGAAACGCGGTCCTTCAGCAGATATCCGATGGCTCCGGCGCTGTCGGAGAGCAGCTCGCGCGCATAAAGCGGCTCGACGTGCTGCGACAGGATCAGCACCGGCAAGCCCGGCACCTGGCGCCGGGCCTCCAGCGCGGCGGCCAGGCCCTCGTTCTTGAAGGTCGGCGGCAGGCGGATGTCGGCGACCGCCACGTCGGGGCGTTCGGCGAGGAGCGCGTCGAGCAGGTCAGGGCCGGTCTCGACGGCGGCCGCCACCTCGAAGCCGTGGGCTGTCAGCAGGCGGACCAGGCCGTCGCGCAGGAGTGCCTGGTCCTCGGCCAGCACTACACGCATCGGGATTTCCTCACTCGCACGGCACCTCCAGCAGCCCTCCAGCAGCAACGTCCCGCCAAACCGCAGGACACCACGCCGCGGCCGGTCCCGCGCAGCTCACTCGCACGGCACTCCCAGCGTCAACACCTAGCAAAGCCGCAGGACACCGCGCGGCAGCCGGTCCCGCGCAACTCACTCGCACGGCACTCCCAGCGTCAACACCCAGCGAAGCCGCAGGACACCGCACGGCAGCCGATCCCGCTCCGCTCACTCGCACGGCACCTCCAGCGGCAGCGCCCCGCCAAGCCGCAAGACACCGCGCGGCAGCCGGTCCCGCTCCGCTCACTCGCACGGCACCTCCAGCGTCACCGTCGTCGGCCCGCCGGCCGGGCTGTCCAGCGTCAGCCGGCCGTCGAAGGCGGCCAGGCGCCGCCGCACGCCGGCCAGGCCGTCGCCGCGCGACAGGTCGGCGCCGCCGGTGCCGTCGTCCCAGACCTCGGCCACAACACATCCCTCGCCGGCCTTCTGGTCGTCGCGCCGGAACACGTCGATCCGGGCCCGGGCCGCGCCGCTGTGCTTCAGCACGTTCGCCAGGGCCTCGGCGATCCCGAAGTACAGCGCCGACTCGCGCGGGGCCGGCAGCCGCTCGGTCAGGTCGCTGCGCACCTCCACCGGGATCGGCGAGGCGTAGGCCAGGGCCCGCAGCGCGTCCCCGAGCCCGCGCTCGGCCAGCACCGGCGGCAGGATGCCGCGGACCAGCGAGCGCAGCTCGGCCAGCGCGGCGCCGCTGTGCTCGCGGGCCTCGGTCAGCAGCGCGATCGCCTCGTCCGGCTTCTCGCGGACCAGGTCCTCAGCCATGCCCAGGCTCAGGCCGACCGCCGCGAGCCGGGCCTGCGCGCCGTCGTGCAGGTCGCGCTCGATCCGGCGCAGCTCGGACTCGGCGTCGTCGCTGACCCGCTCGCGGGTCACGGTCAGGGTGCTGATGCGCTCCCCGACGTCGGTCGGGGCCAGCAGCGCCCGGGCCCACAGCGCCTGCGCGCGGATCAGCGTCGGGCCCACGAAAGGCGCCAGCGCCAGCGCCGGGAGGCCGAAGCCCAGCCCGAAGGGCCAGAACGGATCGCTGCTCAGCGCCAGCCCCGGCACCGAGCCCACGCCGACCACCCCCCACCCGACCAGCGTCACCGGCAGCAGCCCGAGCGCCAGGCCGATCGGGACGTTGGTGAACAGCCACAGCAGGTCCCGCCAGGTCGCCGGATCGCCGAGCAGCCACCGGAGCCGGCCGCGGCCGGCGCGCGGCAGGTAGGGCGACTCGATCTCGACCCCGCTCCAGCGCCCCGCGATCCCCCGCTGCCAGTTCGCCAGGCCGCGCACCGCGCTGATCACCGGCGGCACCAGCAGCCCGCCGGTGATCGGCATCAGGCCCAGCGCCAGCGCCGCCGCCACCAGCAGCGGGATCCCCGCCAGCAGCGACACCGGCGCGATCACCAGACCCCGGCCGGCCGCCAGGGCGGCTGCGGCGCCCCGCGCGCGCCAGGCGTCGGCCCCACCTCCGACCGCCTCCGGCAGTCCGGTCATCAGACTCGTCCCTTCTCGCGTCGCCATTATCGGGACTACGCAGTGATCGCTGCCAGCGCCGGCGCGCTCAGCACGCGCCGGGCGGCGCCCAGGCACGAGGCCAGGGTCAGCGCCGTGACGCTCGCGGCGACCGCGAGGAACACCCCGACGCCCTGGTCCGGAATCAAGTGACCGGTCCTGGCGTAGCTGAACGGGATGATGCCGGCGAGCGCCGCCAGCGACCCGAAGAACAACCCGGCCGCCAGGATCGCGCAGACCTCCCAGCCCAGGGAGCGCCGTACGTCGCCGGGTGTGTCGCCGATCAGCCGCCGCTGTCCGAACTCCTTGCGGCGGTGCAGCGTGCCGGCCACCGCGATGTTCGCCACGACCACCGCCGCGAACAGCGTGATCATGCCGACCACCAGGAAGCTGAGGGTCTGCACGCCCTTGTCGTCGGCGGACAGCCGCAGGTGCTGCGCGCGGTTGGCGTCGTCCTGGATGAACTGCTCGTACAGCGTGCCGTTGGCCAGGCCCACGAACAGGATCACCGGCATCAGGACGGAGGCCGCCTGCCGCGAGTTCAGCCGGAGTTCGGCCTCGGCCAGGTAGCCGCCGCCGCGGCGCATCAGCGGGCCGAGCACCCGGCCGGCGATCCGGACCAGGGCCGGGGCCAGCAGCGCCAGCCCGATGCTGGTCAGGATGCAGGCCTGCCCGGCGCTGGCCATCGCGCCGTTGGGGTCGTCCTTCAGCATCGTCGCGCTCATCACGCCGGCGTCCAGGCCGATCAGGATCAGCACGACCGCCGCGATCTTGCGCTTGCGCGACATCCCGGCCTCGCCGGTGGCGGCCGAGACCAGCGACGCCGCAGTGCTCTGATTCGCCGCCCGGCGACCGGCCACGATCGCGGCGGCCAGCGCGGCCAGCGCGACGTCGCCGAGCCCGATCGCCAGGGTGGTGGCGCCGAACTTGAAGCCGACGCCGTCCGAGACCTGATGCGAGGACTTCAGCGCGGCCAGCACGGTGCGGCCCACGAGCATGCCGGTCGGGATCGCCGGGACGGCCGCGACCGCCAGCAGGACCGCGGTCTCGGTGGTGATCATGCGGCGGATCTGCCGGGGCAGCGCGCCGGCCGCCTTGAGCAGCGCGATCTCCTTCTCCCGCTGTCGCACGGTCAGGCTCAGCGTCGCCGCGGTGCCGAAGGCGATGATCAGCGCGCCCCAGCCGCCGATGACCAGGGCCGCGGTCTGCAGCGCCGAGCGGTCGGTCTTGGACAGGCCCGGCGCGCCGCCGGTTTCGAAAAGCGCTGCGAAGCCGGTGAGGATCGCGCCGCCGAGGAACAGGTTCAGGAACGAGGCGAGGTAGGCCCCACGGCGGTGTCGCAGGTTGCTGAAGCTCACGGTGCGCATGTCAGGCCGCCTTCGCGGCGAGCCGGGAGGCGGTGCCGAACTCGGCCATCCGCGCCGCGACGCCGGTGGCCCGCGGGGCCCGCATCTCGTCCACGATCCGGCCGTCGGCCAGGAACAGCACGCGGTCGGCGTAGGCGGCGGCGACCGGATCGTGCGTCACCATCACCACGGTCTGCCCGAACTCCCGCACCGACTCCCCGAGCAGCATCAGCACCTCGGCGGCGCGCGCCGAGTCGAGCGCCCCGGTCGGCTCGTCGGCGAACAGCAGCGCCGGCCGGTTCACGATGGCGCGGGCGATCGCCACCCGCTGCTGCTGGCCCCCGGACAGCTCGGCCGGCCGGTGCTCCAGCCGGTCGCCGAGGCCGATGCGGTCCAGCAGGGCCTTGGCGCGCCGCTTGTCCCCTGCGTTGAACGGGATCCCAGCGATCCTTGCGGGCAGCAGCACGTTCTGCCAGACGGTGAGGGTGGGGAGCAGGTTGAACGCCTGGAACACGAAGCCGATGCGGCCGCGCCGGAAGCGCGTGGCGGCAGTCTCGTCGGAGGTGTCGAGTTCCTGGCCGCCGATCAGGATCCGGCCGGAGTCCTGGCGCTCCAGGCCGGAGGCGCAGTTGAGGAGCGTGCTCTTGCCGGAGCCGGAGGGCCCCATGACGGCGGTGAAGGTGCCGTAGGGCAGGCCGAGGCTGACTCGGTCCAGGGCGGCGACCTTCACCTGGTCGCCGAACGTCTTGCTGACTGATTCCAGACGCAGCGCGTCTTCCATGGCTGTCATGTGATCCAGACTCGCGTGGCGCGCTCGCGGAAACAGGGGTGCTATCACCTGTCTTCGCGGCGGGTCTGGCACGCATCGATCGGGTGATTGCATGAGCCGATGAATGCGGCATCAGACACTTCTCGGTCTTATCCCACCAGTGCCACCCAAGATGTGAAGATGTGCCACATGCCACACACCCCCGGCACTCACGGCAGCTGTCATCGCGCACCCACCACGCGCGGAAACATCACGGCGGGGCGGGTCACGGCCTTGCTCGTGCTCGTCCCGGCGATCGGGACGTTGTTCTTCGGCGGCGTGCTGTTCGCGGTGCTGTGCGCGGCCGGCGCGGCGCTGGCGGCGCTGCGGGTGCGGACGGACGGGTTGTGGTGGGTGCTGCCGCTGGCGCCGGTGGCGATCTGGGCGGTGTGCGTGGGGCGCGAGGTCTTCGACGCCTCGGGCGGCGGTGCCAGGCAGGCGGTCGCGGTGGCGCACGGCATGATCGACGCCTTCCCGGCGATGGTGGTGACGCTGCTGGTCACGGCGGCCGTGGCACTGTTACGCCGGCTCGCCCGGAGGTCGGCTCGTGCCTGAGTACGGATCAGGACCCGGATACCGGCGGGGCGGCGAGACCGGCCCCGGCCCCGGCCCGGCTCGTACCGGCCGACCTCGACCGCAGCCCCCGTACGACCTGTCGCCGCGCACGCCGGGCTCGCGTCCGCCGGACGACCAGCGCTACTGGACTCCGCGTCCGCAGCAGCCGCCGCGTCCGCCCGGTCCCCCGCGTCCCGATCGCCGCGGGCCGCGCCGCCGCCGGGCCGTCGTCGCGGCTCGCGCGCTGGCCTGCACGGCCTCCGCCGCGATCGTCGCGGCCAGTGCCGCGACCTGGGCCGCGTACCACAACCTGACCTCCGGCCTGCTGACCTCCGACGCGATCAACGAGATCCGCTCCGGCGAGAAGGGCTACGTCGCCCCGCACCTGGACGGCTCGGTCAACCTGCTGTTGATCGGCCTGGACTCGCGCAAGGACATGAACGGCGCCGACCTGCCGACCGACTTCGTCGAGCAGGAACTGCACGCCGGCTCCTCGGGCATCGGCGGCTACAACACCAACGTCCTGATCTTCATGCACATCCCGGCCGACGGCGGCCGCGTCACCGCGTTCTCGATCGCCCGCGACGACTACGTCGAGGAGCCCGGCGGCACCTCGACCGTCGGCGACATCCCGGATCTGGGCATGCACAAGATCAAGGAGGCGTACGGCCGCGCCAAGGCGATCGCGGTGGATCGGTTGAAGGCCGGCGGCATGACCGACCAGGCGCAGATCGAGAAGATCAGCCGCGAGGTGGGCCGGGAGTCCACGATCCGGGCCGTGCAGCTGCTCACCGGCGAGCACGTGGACCACCTGGCCGAGATCAACCTGCTGGGCTTCTACGACGTCGCCAAGGCCGTGGGCCCGATCGAGGTCTGCCTGAACCACCCGGTGTACGACCCGATCGAGGACGGCGCGGGCACCGGGCTGAAGCTGCCGGCCGGGCACTCGATGCTGGACGCCGCCGGCGCGCTGCAGTTCGTGCGCCAGCGTTTCCACCTGCTGCGCGGCGACTTCGACCGCAACCGGCGGCAGCAGGCGTTCCTGTCGTCGGTGATGCACAAGCTCAAGAGCGAGGGCGTGATCGGCGACCTGGGGAAGATGCAAGGGCTGTTCGACGTGGTGAAGAAAGACGTGGTCATCGACGACTCCTGGGATGTGCTGGACTTCGCCGACCGGGCGCAGAACCTGACAGCGGGCAGCGCCGACTTCCGCGAGCTGCCGATCACCGGGCAGCCGGTGCTGCCGGGCGACGGGTCGGTCAACAGCGTGAACCCGGTGCAGATCCGGCAGATCGTGATGACAGGGTTCGGCGACGCGAAGGAGTTCGCGAACGAGATGACGCAGAACGGGGAGGGCGGGGATCCGGCGTCGGTGCTGGGGCCGCGCGGGCTCAACGATTCGGGGGGCGGGCTCGGGCAGGACCGTTCGGCGCTGCCGGATCAGGCGGGGGTCGCGGGGGCTGCGGGAGTCACCGGGACTTCGGGGACTACGTCTTCGGCATCGGGCGCTTCGCAGACCGGGATTTCGCAGGCGGGGACTTCGCAAGTGGGGACTTCGCAGGCGGCCGGCGCCGCTCCGGCCCTCCCGCCGCTGCCCGCCGCCCCCGGCGCGGCCACCGGCATGCGTCCGGCTGCGATCGCGCCGACCGACACGCACACCGTCGTCGACGTCTACAACGCCACCGCCAAGAACGGCCTGGCGACCACGGTCGGCGAGTGGCTGGCCGCCTCCGGCTGGCCGGTGGACAAGACCGCCGGCGCCGCCGCCCAGAACCGCACCACGATCCTGTACGGCAAGGGCGCGGCCAAGGCCGCCGGCCAGCTCGCGGCCACGCTCGGCGTGCAGGCCGTCCCGGCGCCGTCGGCCCGCACCGCCGCCGGTCATGTGCTGATCAGACTCGGCGCCGACTACACTCCGCCCGGTGGCCCCCAGCCCCCGGCGCCGACCGACGCGACCGGACCGGGCCCGACGGACTCCGCGACACCGGATCCGTCCGGCGCGCCGGATCCGGCGAATTCGCCCGGCATCGCCATGGACAACGGGATCACCTGCGTGAACTGATCTCGCTCGCCGGTATCGAGCACCCGACGAACCGGGCCCGGGCCGTCGGGCCCCGCCGTCGTCGAAAGAGCGCCCGATGAGCCCGAACAACCCGCTGGACCTGGCCAAGCACCTGCACTACGAGCACATCCCGCACCCGCACATCGCGGCCCGGCACGCCGAGGGCCCGGTGAAGGTCGCCGACCAGCACCGCACCGACAACGCGGCCACGCGTTTCAACACCAAGGCCGCGCTGCTCATCACCCGGGCCGTGGGTTCGATGTGGTGCGCGTACCTGTTCGCGGCGTTCGACATGATCAGCCTGCCGTCCGCGATCCGGGGCGGCGCCTCGACGATCGTGGCGTGGGTCGCGCAGACCTTCCTGCAGCTGGTGCTGCTGTCGGTGATCATGGTGGGGCAGAACGTGCAGGCGGCGGCCGCCGACGCGCGCAGCGAGGCGACGTACCACGACGCGAGTGCCACGCTGCACGAGACCGCGCAGCTGCAGGAGCACTTGGTGGCGCAGGACATGTTGCTGACGCGGATAGCGGCGCACCTCGGGCTGGACCCGGTGCCGGTGATCGACATGGACGAGCCGAACGCTGGTTCGGCTGGTTCGGCTGTTGCGGCTGCTTCGGCTGCTTCGGCTGCACCGGCCGGCGATAAGCCTGCCGTCGGCGGCGAGTCGGAAGCAAAGTAGGACCTTCTAGGGCTTCTATTCGGCACGCAGCGCCTGCAGGACTCCGATCCGCACGGCGCGGCGTGCCGGAGCCACGGCCGCCAGCAGCCCGGTGACGAACGTCGCGGGCACCACGACCGCCAGCAGCAGCACCGGGACCGACGGGGTTCCCGGCAGGTGGCCGTCCATGACGGCGCGCGCCAGGATCCAGCCGATCGGCACGCCCAGGACGACGCCGGTGAACGTGCCGGTCGCCACGGTGGCCAGCGCTTCGCTGCGGATCAGGGTACGGATATGGCTCGCCTCGGCGCCGACCGCACGGAGCAGGCCGATCTCCCGGGTGCGTTCCAGCACGCTCAGCGCCAGGCTGGTGACGACGGCCAGGACGCCGATCAGCAGGCTCAGGGCGAGCAGCGCGGTCATGATCGTGGCCAGGAGCTGGAAGCCCTGGGCGGCCCGGACGGCGAAGGCGGCGCGATCGTCGAGGGTGGCTTGCGGGTAGGCGGCGAGGGCGGCCGCGACGGCTCGGCGGGCCGACGCGGTCTGCCCCGGCTGGGTGCGGATCAGGACTTCCTCAAAGCCCTGATCCTGCGGCGGATACGCTTTCAGGTAGTCGGATTCGGGGATCAGGAAGGCGCCGAGGACCTGCTCATTGTCGTAGAGGGCGGCGATGCGGACGGGGCGGGTCCCGCCGACCGGGAACGTGATCGGGACGGTCTGGCCGAGGCGCCAGCCGTCGCGCTGCGCGGCCAGGGCGCTGACCGCCATAGTGCCGGGCGTGGCGAGGTCGTCGAGGCGGCCGGCGCTGACGCCGGGATCGACGTCGGCGGGCAGGGTGGTCGGGTCGACGCCGCAGGCCTTCTCGGAGTCGCCGGGCGCCTTGAAGATGCCGCAGGACAGGCCGGTCGCGTGGGCCACGCCGGGCAGCGCGGCGATGCGCTGGACCGCGCTCGGGTCGAGGGTGGCGCCGGTGCCGGCGGTGGTGGCGGCGACGAGGTCGGCGTGCAGGGAGCGGCGTACGTCAGCCTCGCTCTCGGAAACCAGGGAGGCCGCCATCGCCGCGACGATGGAGACGGTGGCCACGGCGACGGCGAGGGTGCCGGCGGTGCCTGCCACGCGGCGCGGCTCGCGGGTCATCTGGCGTCCGGCGAGGCGGCCTACGAACCCTGATACGACGGCGACGGCCGCGCGCGGTGCCGCCGTCAGCGGCCGCACGAGCGCCGGGCCGGCCAGGCCGACACCGAGGAGAATCAGGATACTGCCGAGGCCTGCCGGGGCGACGCTGCCGGCGCCGGCTTCCAGGGCCGCGCCGCCGAGGAACGCGAGCGCGGCTGCCGCACGTCGCCACCAGGACAGGCGTCCGGCGTGATCGGCGGTGGTGACGGCACTGAGCGCGGCGAGCGGTCGCTCGCGGGACGCGCGGCGGGCCGCCGAGGCCGCGGCGATGACGGAGATGCCGGGGCCGACGACGAAGCACAGGATGACGGTGCGCGCCGCGACGACGGTCGGGCCGGCCGGGAGCGGCAGGCCGAAGTGGCCGAAGCCCCAGCGCAGCCCGGTGGTGACGCCGAGCCCGAGCGGCAGCCCGACGACCGCACCGGCCAGCCCGACCAGCGAAGCCTCGGCGAGGACGAGGCGCGCCAGTTGCAGGCGTCCGGCACCGACGCAGCGCAGAAGCGCGAGCTCGCGGGTGCGCTGCGCGACGGTGACGGCGAAGATGTTCGCGATCAGCAGCGCGGCCACCACGACCGAGACCGTCGCGAAGACCTGCAGCACCGCGCCGATCGTGGAGGTCACCGACCCGACCTGGCTGACCAGCTGCGCCGCCTGCTGCGCCCCGGTACGGACGGTGTAGTCGCCGCCGACCGCCGCCGCGATGCGCGATTGGAGGACCGCCGGGTCGACGCCGGACGCGCCGACGGCCTCGACCGCCGCGACGGTGTCGCCGCTGCCGAGGAACGCGGCGGCCGTCGCGGAGTCGAAGCCCACGACACTGAGCCCTGCGATGTTCTGCGCGCCGCCGAAGCCGACGGTCCCGGTGACGGTGAAGCTCTGGACGCCGCGCGCCAGCGCCACACGCAAGGTGCTGCCGGCGGCGAGGTTGAGGCTTCCGGCCGTCCCGGCGTCGACCACGATCTGATCAGGACCCTGAGGCCACCGCCCGGACTGGAGGCTCACGAGCCGCAGGCGCGGATCCGCCGGGATCGACAGGCCGAGGCCACCGAGCGCGGAGGTGGTGTGGCCGCTGCGGTCGAGCGGCATGGCGTAGCCCTCGACAATGCCCTCGGCCGCGACGACGCCCGGTACCCCGCGCACCCGCCCGACGAGCGAGGCGGGCAGCGTCGGCGCCCCGGTGAGGACCGAGCCGCCGAAGCCGCGCGCATCAGTGACGACGGCGGACACCCCGGCGGTCGCGGCATCAGCCTGCTGCCGGACGCCCGCGTCGATGGTGTCGGTGAGGATGTAGCTCGACGCGAGAAAGGCGACGGCCGCCGCCACGGCCCCGCCGGTCGCGAGGGCGCGGGCCTTGCGGGCGGCGAGGCCGCGGCGCAGGACGGTGGCGATGCGCATCAGGCGGTCGCCTCGCGGCGGCGGCGGCGGGCGGCACGTTTGGTGGCGGCCGGGCGAGTGGCGGCCGGATCAGCACCCGGACCTGCGGCGGACTCGGCAGCTGAGCTGCCGGCAAGCAGATTGACGGCCAGGCCAGCGGCCGAATCGGCGGCTGCCGGATCGGTGACCAGTTCGGCGGCGGCTAGACGATCGGCGGCTGGGTCGGCGGCAAGACTCGCGGCAGCTGAGCCGGCGGCGGCTGGGCCAGCGGCGGTTAGGCCGGCGGCGACGCTCGCAGCGGCTGGGCCGGTGGCGGTTAGTTCGGTGGCGAGGCTGGCGGCGGCCGGATGATCGGCGGCTGGGCCGGTGGCGCTTGGGCCGGCGGCGGCTGGGCCGGTGGCGCTTGGGCCGGCGGCGACGCTCGCGGCGGCTGGAAGTGCGGCGACTAGATAAGTCGCTGGTCGGCCCCCACGTGAATCGGCGGCGGGATCGGCGGCCCGGGCGGCGGCGGCCTCCCCCGCATCCAACTCGTCCAGCCGCCGCAGCACCTCGGTGCCCGAAGGCGCCGCCACGTCGTCCACGATCCGGCCGTCGGCCAGCAGCAAGACTCGGTCGGTGCGGGCGGCGGCGGCCGGGTCGTGCGTCACCATCACCACGGTCTGGCCGAGTTCGGTCACGCTGCGGCGGAGCAGGTCCAGGAGTTCGCGGCCGGTGCGGCGGTCGAGGTTGCCGGTGGGTTCGTCGGCGAAGACCACGTCGGGTCGGGTGATCAGGGCGCGGGCCATCGCCACGCGCTGGGCCTGGCCGCCGGACAGTTGCGCCGGTGTGTGTTCCAGGCGGTCGGGCAGGCCCAGGAGGGTCACCACAGCGTCGAAGTGTGCTGCGTCGGGGCGGCGGCCGGTGAGTTGCAGCGGGAGCACGATGTTCTCGCGGGCCGTCAGCGTCGGCAGGAGGTTGAAGGCCTGGAACACGAAGCCGATGCGCTCGCGCCGCAGCCGGGTCAGCGCGCGCTCCGGCAGGGCCGTGATCTCCGTCTCGCCGATGCGCACCGTGCCGGCGTCCACGGTGTCCAGCCCGGACAGGCAGTGCAGCAGCGTGGACTTGCCGGATCCCGAGGGCCCCATCACCGCGGTGAAGGTGCCCTTGGGGATCGCGACGTCCACGCCGCGCAGCGCGGGCACGCGGTTCGGCTCGGCGCCGTAGCTCTTGGTCAGGCCGGCCGCAACGATCGTCGTCATGCCTAGGAACTCTAGGCTTTAGACTGTCTAGGTATCAAGAGGCAGCGCAGTAGCGCCACCGTGCCCAAGATCGCGACGGCCCCGCACACCCCGTTCCATCCGAACGCCGAATACGCCCGCACCCCGAGCCACGACCCCGCGCTCCCGCCGAGGAAGGCGCACGTCATGTACGCCGTGTTCAGCCGCGCCCGCTCCGACGGCCGCAGCGCGAAGATCCGCGCCTGGTTCGCGACCTGCCCCGACTGCATCGCGACGTCCAGCGCGAGCATCCCGACCGCCAGGCCCACGAGCCCGAACACGCCGCCCACCGAACCGGTCACCAGGACCGCCGCAGCCGCCACCACTCCGATCAGGCACCGCAGGTTCACCGCGTCCGGCCCCAGCCGGTCGGTCGCCCGGCCGGCCCGCGGCGTCGCGAACATGCTCCCGGCCCCGACCAGCGCCAGCACCCCGACCGCGGGTGTGCCGAGGTGGTACTTCGGTCCGGTGACGTGCAGCGCCAGCGCCGTCCACGCCGCGCTGAACGCCGCGAACACCAACACCTGGTACTGACACGAACGCCGCAGCAACGGCTCCGTCCGCAGCAGACGCACCGACGCCGCCAGCAACGCCGGGTACCGCTCGCCGGTACTCGGCGTCGTCGACGGCAGGAACGCGGCCATCGCGACCGACAGCAGCACCACCGCCACCGCCGCGACCAGGTACGGCGCACGCCAGCCGAGCCACTGCCCGAGCGTCCCGGAGAACGTGCGGGCCAACAGGATCCCGCCGATCAGCCCCGACAGCAGCGTCCCGGTCACCTCGCCGCGCCGCTCGGGCTCGGCCAGCCCGGCGGCCATCGGTATCAGGATCTGCGGCACGACCGTCGTCGCCCCGATCAGGGTGCTGGCGACGGCCAGCATCGGCAGCGTGTCCGCGGTCCCGGCGAGCACCAGGCCGACCGTGGTGAGCACCAGCAGCGTCGTGACCAACCGCCGGTGCCGTAGCCGGTCGCCGAGCGGGACCAGCAGGAAGATGCCGGCCGCGTAACCGAACTGCGCGCAGGTCGTGACCAGCGCGGCAGAGCTCTTACTCGTCTTGAGTCCGGAGGCTATCAGCGGGCTGATCGCCTGCGGGAAGTAGATGTTCGCGACGGCCACACCGCACGCGATCGACAGCAACAACGTCAACGGCCGGCTCAGGACCGGCTTCAGGGCAGGGGCGGGTACGACGAGTGCGGACACCAGAAGTCACCTCATGGGAACCGGTTAAAGTGGTTCAGTCAATGTACACCGGTCAAACCGGTTCCGCACGAGGTAAGCTGAGACCATGCCCGAGACGATCACCGAGTTCCGCACCGGTTCCGGCCGCCTGTGCCTGGACTTCATCCGAACGTTGAGATGGCGCGGCACGGATGGAGCGTTCGAAGAACTCGCCACCCCTGAGACTCTGGTCTCCTGGATCAGGCAGCTCGGGCCGTATGACGAGGACGTCGCGATCCCCACGCCGACGCCCCGCACGCTGCGCGCCGCACAAGAAACCCGCGAGGCGGTCTACGCGCTGTTGAAAGCTGCACGTGCCACGGCCCCCGCGGACTGCCCGCCTGACGCGCGCGGCCTGCTCAACAAGGCAGCGTCCGCGCCGACCCCGCATCCGGTCCTGAACGAAGACGGCGCGCTGCACCACACCGCGGACGACCCGGTCGCCGCGATCCTCGCCGCCGTCGCCCGGGATGCGCTCGATCTCGCGACGTCGCCGCTGATCGACCGGGTCCGCGACTGCGCGGGGCCGAACTGCGGCGCTTGGTTCCTGGACACATCGCGCCCCGGGACGCGCCGCTGGTGCTCGATGGACCGCTGCGGCAACCAGGCCAAGAAGAGCACGTGGCGCAGCAAGCACCCCGGCGCCGGGTAAGGTCCCGCCGCGCTCATCGCGAATGCCCCGACCCGCTCACCCCTGATGCCAGCCGCCGCATCCCGCCACGCTCATCGCTGATTTCGGCCGCCGAGCCTGCTGCTCATGCCGCACCGGAACGCCGCCGCCAAAGCCCGCCGGCCGCCGCACCTACAGCGGATGCGGCATGAAAGCGATCCGCCCCGGATCGAAAACCCCCCGGCTTGTCGTCTTCGGCCCCACCCGAATCACCGTGTACAAGAACCGCAGCACCTCGGCCCGCCGCCGCAGCGGCACCCGCGGCCAGTCCGCCCCGGCGTCCGGGCCGGTCACGATCCCGTCGATCGCCGACGCCGACCGCACCACCACCCCGCCGTGGACGTCGCCGAAGGCCGCGTGCTCGCCGTCCTCCGCGGACCGCGGGTCCGGGCGCCGGTTGCCCACCATCGGCAGCGACGCGACGCGCGCGGCGTCCCACTCCTGCAGGATGCGTACCGCGTCCTCCTGGACGTGCATCTCGAACGACGTCGCCCCGATCGAGCGCGCGCACTCCCCCGGCGGCTGGTTCCGGGTCGAGGCGCAGGCGTACATCCGGTAGCCGCCGACGACCGAGCCGACCATGCTGTGCCCGCACGCCAGGCACTCCACCAGCCCGGTCAGCAGGTAGCCCGAGCGCTCGGCGCCGTTGCGCGCGGTGGTGTGCCCGGCGCTGTGATTCGCCCGCAGCGCCCGGACCCGCTCCCAGTCCTCGACGCTGACGCACGGCTCCCACGCCGCGTGCAGGTATCCGCCGTCGTCGCCGCGGATCTGGCCGCGGAAGACGCGGATCCCGGCGTAGCGCGGCGCGTCCAGGATCCGGCCGACGCCGCCGACGGTCCAGTCCGAGCCCATCGCCGTCGGCACCTTTCGACCGTTCAAATCGAACGCGATGGCGCGCAGCGTCTCGCCTTCCAGGAACCGCGCGAACACCTCGCGCACCACCTTGGACTCGGCCGGGATCACCGATCCCATGCCGGACTCGTAACCGAACGCGCGGCGTCCGCCGCCGTGCGGCCGCCCGGCCAGCGCGGCACCCCGATGCGCCGCGCGCGAAGCCCGCGACACCGCCTGCGCCGCGCGCCACGCCACCGACGCGCGGTCGCTCAGCGTGCGCCGCTGCGCCGGGTCGGCCAGGTCCCACTCGTCGCCGACGCTGTGCAGCACGATCCCGTTGCGCTCGCTGGCGTTCAGCAGCCGCACCAGATCGTGCGCGCGATGGCGCAGCAGCGAGCCCGGCGCGTACAGGATCAGGTCCCTGATCTTCCTGCGCTCCACGGCCGCCAGCGTCGCCGCCCACCCGGGCTTGACGCCCTTGGCCTTCCACACCGTGCGCACCGCGTCGGCCTGCACGGCCGCCGGCGCCACGTGCAGCCGCCGCGACCGCGCGTACTCACGGCACTCGCGCTCACGCACGTCGACAGTGCTCTGATCCTCGTCATCGATGTGCGGTACACAGCAGTAGATACCCGCCGCGAACAACGGCTCTCGCATGTCAGCCACACCACAAATCTACTACGCTGCATAGGAGATGGGGAGTACCACCGGGCGAGAACCCAGGTCACAGCTTTCTAACGGGAACGATCCGAGCCCTGTCGAACACGTCGAGTGAGGCTCCGGACGAACACCGGCGCACGACCCACCGATTCGACGGCCCCGGGCTCTGACGTACATTCCCTATGGGATCCGCCTATCTCGCGAAGCACTTTACACCTGCGTGAGTAACTCGTATGCAGGTCTCTCACGGCAACCTTCTGACCAGCGCCGGGAATTCTGAAGAAATCGTGAAGTCGACGGAATCCGTTATAGAAGACCGAGGTCAGCCTCGGCGTACACGCATTCCTGAGAACAGTCGTTTGCCGCGCGGAGCCTCCGGAGCAAGCCACCGCACAATGTCATCAACCACCACAGAATCGACGTTCGCCGGAGTCGCGTACTCGGCCGGCGTCGACGTTCCGGCGCCGGGCGCGAACATGTGGTTGTCGGCGGCGTAGACCCGAATGTCCACATCCGCCCGATCCCCGATCCCCGCGCGCCACAATGCGAGGTCGTCCTCGACCGTGACCTGATAGTCGCGCCCGCCCTGCAGAATCAGCATCGGCTGCGTGAGGTTCTTCGCCGTAGCGACCGGATCGTAGCCGCGCATGTCGAGCCAGTAGGCCCCGGAGTAGCCGAGCGGAAGGTCGTCGGTCGGTGTCGAGGACGACAGATCGGCGCGCTCGACGTTCGCGGCCTGCCCCTCCATGACGGCGACCGTCTCGTCCGGGATCAGGCCGAGACCGGCCAGGTAGCGCACGACCCGCACGGCCGAGCGCTGCATCGGCGCGGCGTCGGCCGCCATGAGCACGAGCCCCGCGATCCGCGGCTCGGCCTCGGCGGCCCGCGGCGCCATCTTCGCGCCCATGCTGTGCCCGACGACGTGGATGCGGTCGGAGTCGATCTCAGGATTCTGATCGAGCTGCCGGAAGGCGTCGCGCACGTACGGCAGGTACTCGTCGGCGGCGGTGAACTCCAGCATCTCGGCGAGGACCCCGGCGTGCACGGCGCCGACCTTGTCGAAGCGCACGCTCGCGACGCCACGGCTGCCCAGCCCCCAGGCCAGGTCCTTGAGCGGTTTGAGCGGACCGGCGGTGCCGTCGCGGTCGAAGGGCCCGCCGCCCGACAGCAGGATCGCGGCCGGGAAAGGCCCCGCGCCGCGCGGGACGGTCAGCGTGCCGGGGACGGCCAGCGGGCCCTCGCCGACGACGACTTCGTGCTCCGTGAACTGTTTCGGAGCGGCGTAGGACGGCGCGGTCCACTCACCGGGAGCCGCGATACGCAGGCCCTGCAGCAGTCCGTCGCCGGCCGTGGCGATGAAGATCGCGAGATCGCCCTTGGTGAAACTGACGGTGGCGCTCACCCGCGTCAGCGCGTCGTCGATCGGCTCGGTACGGGCGACGCCGAGCCCGACGACGTCCCCGAGCGGCACGGCCTCGGCCTCCCACGCGGCCCGGACCGCGTCGGCGGAGACCACCGCGGCCAGATTCGGGGCGAAGAGCGCCTCGATCGCCTGCCACCGGCCCTGATCGGCCAGTTCCACGAAGTGCGCCATCAGCGCCGCCGGGTCGTTGATCGCTTCCATGGCTCCCCCTGGTGGGATCTGTGCGGCCTTCCAGCCGACATCCTGCGCGTCGGATTTTCAACCTTTCGCATCTTTGAGAAAGGTAGCATCTATGAGATCGTTGGTCCATGGACCCGCTGAAGCTCCTGGCACATCCGGTCCGCCTGCGCGTCATCCACGCGCTGCGCGGCGGCCGCGTCCTGACCGCCGGCCGGCTGAGCGAGCGCGTCGGCGACGTCTCCAAGGCCACGCTGTACCGCCACCTCGACCTCCTGACGGAAGCCGGGGTACTGGAGATCGCCGAGGAACGGCGCGTGCGCGGCGCCGTCGAGCGCCACTACCGGCTGCGCGGCGAGCGCGCCGGCATCGACAGCGCGCAGGCCGCCGAGCTGACGAAGGACGACCACCGCGTGGGCTTCGCCGCCGCGACCGCGGCGCTGCAGGCCGAGTTCGCGGCCTACCTGGAACGTCAGGACTCTGATCCGGCGGCGGATCTGGTCGGCTACCGCCAGCACGCGGTCTGGCTCAGCCGCGAGGAGTTGGAGACGTTGATCAGCGCCCTGCGGGCGGCGATCCTGCCAGCCCTGGAAAACGAAGCGTCCGAGCAGCGGTCTCAATATCTGTTGAGTCCGATCCTGTTCCCCATCGAGCAATCCTGAGTCAGGTCGCCGCATTCGTCCTTGTCAGCGTGCTGAGCCCCGACCCCTTCCCGATTCATACCGATTCAACCCCCGATCCGACCCTTTATTCATCACCATGCGCGAGTTAGGCTGACGGTCAGTTAGTTAGCGTACAAAAGCTAACTTGTGCCACCTGGAAAGGATCAGGCGTATGACCATCGCGGACCACCCGGCCGAAGTCCTCGCCGTCCCCGCCGACCGCGGAGCCTGTCCGTTCGACCCGCCGCCCGCGTACGACCAAGCGCGAGAACAGAATCCCGTCACCCAGGTGCGGCTGTTCGACGGCACCACCGCGTGGATGCTCACTCGGCATCAGGACGTGCGGGCCGTGCTTCAGGACCGCCGGTTCAGCGCCGACGCCGCCAAGGCCGGGTTCCCGTTCCTCAGCCCGGGACGCCGGGAGCTGGCCACGGGCAACCCCACCTTCATCCGCATGGACGATCCGGAGCACGCCCGGCTGCGGCGCATGCTCACCTCGGACTTCATCATCAAGCGGGTGGAGGAGATGCGCCCGCACGTCCGGGCGATCGCCGTGGAGCTGCTGGACGCGATGATCCGGGACCGCGACCACGCCGACCTGGTCACCGAGTTCGCGCTCCCGCTGCCCTCGCTGGTGATCTGCCTGCTGCTGGGCGTCCCGTACGAGGACCACGCGTACTTCCAGAAGTGCAGCAGCACGCTGCTGAACGCCAATTCCACCGCCGCGCAGGTCGAGCAGGCGCGCGACGAGCTGAACGCGTACATCAAGCGGCTGGCCGAGGCCAAGCGGGAGAGCGACGACGGCAGCATCATCAGCCGGCTGATCCACCGCGAGGACCTCACCTGCGACGAGGTCGCGACGATGGGCACGCTGCTGCTGGTCGCCGGGCACGAGACGACCGCGAACATGACCTCGCTGTCGATCCTCACACTGCTGCGCAACCCGGACCAGATGGAGCGCCTGCGCGACGACCCCACGCTGATCCGCGGCGCGGTCGAGGAGATGCTGCGCTACCTGTCGATCGTGCACACCGGGCTGCCCCGGGTCGCGACCGAGGACGTCGAGATCGGCGGGCAGACGATCCGGGCCGGCGACGGCGTGCTGCTGATGATCAACACGGCCAACCGGGACGACGAGGCGTTCCCGGACGCCGACTCCGTGGACGTGGGCCGGGACGCGCGGCGGCACCTGGCGTTCGGCTTCGGCGTGCACCAATGCCTGGGGCAGCCGCTGGCCCGGGCCGAGCTGCAGATCGCGCTGGACGTGCTGCTCAACGGGCTGCCGGAGCTGCGGCTGGCGGTGCCGTTCGAGGAGATCCCGTTCCGGCACGACATGCTGATCTACGGCGTGCACAGCCTGCCGGTCGCCTGGTGACGACGGTGAACCCGACCAGCCCGGCAACACCTGCGAGCCGTGCGAACACTGCAAGCCCTGCAAGCCCTGCGAGGAGCGTCAAGATGCGGGTCGAGGCAGACCGGTCGAAGTGCATGGGCGCCGGCATGTGCGCGCTGAACGCGCCGGAGGTCTTCGACCAGGACGAGGAAGAGGGCCTGGTCGTCGTCCTGGAGCCGGAGCCGCCGGCCGAGCACCGGTACGCGGTGCGCGACGCGGTGAATCTGTGTCCGGCCGGAGCGCTCCGCTTCGAGGGGGACCAGGAGTGAGCTCGATCCCCGAGCTCTGAGACACAGCGCTCTGAGACACCCCGATCCCATCACCCGCACCGCCTCGGCCCCGCCGTGACCAAGGCGGTGCGAGTACGGGCCGGGTCGTGGCATTTATATCAGGACCCGTTGACACATGCCGGATTCGTTCCTACGCTCCGCCGCGTGCCAATAGGCGCATGCCACCACCCTCGCCCCATGGAGATCCCATGCTCAAGCGAACCGCGGCGATGCTCGCCGCGGCGGCCGTGACCATCACGGCCGCCCTCACCCTGACCGCCGGGACCGCGACCGCCGCGCCGCGCCCCGACGTCAGCGTCACCCTGGCGAGCACCATCGCCCTGGACGACTGCTCCGCCTCACTGGTCCGGTATCCCACCTCGCAGGACACCGACCAGGCTCTGATGCTCACCGCGGGGCACTGCTACGAGGGCGGCGAGCCCTCGGCCGGCCAGGTGCTGCAGAACGTGGCGAGCAGCCGCTCCGGCACGCTGCTGGACGCCAACGGCAACCAGCTCGGCACCGTACAGGCCGACAAGCTGCTGTACGCGACCATGACCAACACCGACGTGGCCGTGTACGAGCTGACCGACACCTTCGCCTCCCTGGCGAGCCAGTACGGCGCCACCCCGCTCACCCTGTCCGCGAGCCACCCGACCAGCGGCGACACCATCGCCATACCGTCGGGCTACTGGGACCAGACCTGGAGCTGCACCCTGAACGGCTTCGCCGGCACGGTCGAAGAGGACCAGTGGACCTGGCACGACTCGCTCCGCTACGGCCTCAGCGGCTGCAGCGTCATCGGCGGCAGCTCCGGCTCCCCGGTCGTGGACACCAGCACCGGCCAGGTGGTCGGCGTGAACAACACGATCAACGAGGACGGCCAGATGTGCACGCTGAACAACCCGTGCGAAGTCGCGTCGGACGGCACCACGACGGAGACCCAGGGGCAGGGGTACGGGCAGGAGACGTACTGGATCACGACGTGCCTGAACTCGTCGAACGCCATCGACCTGACGGTGTCAGGCTGCCTGCTGCCTTCGGGGTCGTAGCGGGTAGGGGCTGACGGCCCGACTGACAGTCCCGGCCGACAGTCCGCGCCGACGGCCTCGACAGGGCCGCCGACCCCCCGACCTTCCCGACACAAGAACACCGCCCGTCCCCGTCGATGCGGGAGCGGGCGGTGTTCGAGTGTTCGAGCTGGCCATCGGCGCCTTAGATGGCGCGGACGTCCTCAGCCTGCGGACCCTTCGGTCCCTGGGTGACGTTGAACTCCACAGCCTGGTTCTCTTCCAGGTTGCGGTAGCCGCTGCCGGTGATCGCGGAGAAGTGGACGAAGACGTCCGGGCCCCCACCATCCTGCTCGATGAAGCCGAAGCCCTTTTCGCCGTTGAACCACTTGACCTTACCCGTTGCCATGAATCTCCTCGATACCTGCGGCCGCACCCACCTTGTGTTGGACGCTTGCGCCAGCCAACTATGGCACGACATGTGGCGTCAGCCCTACTACTAATCGTCCAGATCACCGCAGTCGGTGGCAGCTTTCACTCGCCATTTCGCGCGTCGGCATGCCAGCACTGGTGAGTTTTGCGAACTAGTATCGCGACGCAACTATAAGCGAACGCGGCGCGAGACCCCGGCGGAGGGACGTGACGGGACCGACGGGGCTACCGATGGCTTTATGAACATAGACGTACATATACTGTCGGCACGACGTGGGGTGGGTCGCGAAGCAGCAAGCGCCAGGGGGTTCGCACGTGCCAGGCCGTTGGGGAAAGCAACGCGGTGAAGGATCTCCCGATGCCATGTACGCGCTCGGCAAGCGGCTCGTCGGACAGGGTCAGACCCTCGAAGCCGAGTCGCCGCTGCGCGAGGCGGCCGATGCGGGCACGGTGAAGGCCAAGACCCTGCTCGGCGTGCTGCTCCACCAACGAGGGCAGCATTCCGAGGGGGAGACACTGCTCCGGGAGGCAGCCGACGCCGGCGACGCGGACGCGATGGAGATGGTCGCCTTCATCCTGCGCAAACGAGGCGAGCACGCCGAATCCCGGGACTGGCTGGAACGCTCGGCCAACGCCGGCAACCCCCACTCGATGGCGAAGCTGGGCCAGCTCCGCCACGAGGAAGGCGCCACCGCCGACGCAGAGCGCTGGTACAAGAAGGCCGCGAAGACCGGCCACGCCGACGCCGCGTACAACCTCGCCTGCCTGCTGTTCCAACGAGGCGACGCGAGCGGGGCCGAGCGCTGGGCTCTGCGAGCCGCAGACGCCGGCAGCGTCGAGGCGAAGCGGACGCTGTTGGCCCTCGCCGACGAACGCAGGCGCGACAGACACGGCGAGGAGTTCCTGCGGCGACGGTAGGCGAGTCAACGACCGATACGACTGCAAATGGCGGCCGCGCAGATCACGAATCTGCGCGGCCGCCACAAGCTGTGACCGAGCCCAGCTACGGAATCTCGCACCCATCCGGACCGCAGACCGCGCCCTCCGGCGCCTCGCCGACGACCTTCAGCGCCGGCGACTGAGCGGCCCACGCCTCCTGCAGCGCCTGGGTGAAGACCTCAGCGGGCTGGCCGCCGGAGACCCCGAACTTCCGGTCCAGCACGAAGAACGGCACGCCGTTCGCACCCAGCGCCTGCGCCTCCTGCTCGTCGGCGCGCACGTCGGCGGCGAAAGCGGTCGCATCGGCCAGCACGGCACGGACCTCGGTCTCATCCAGACCGGCCTGCACCGCGAGCTCCACCAGCCGCTCGTCGTCGAAGACTGAGCGTTCCTCAGCGAAGTTGGCCTGGTATGCCAGGTCCAGCAGCTCGTTCTGCTTGCCACGCGTCTTGGCGAAGTGCAGAACCCGGTGAATGTCGAAGGTGTTGCCGTGATCCCGGCCCTCAGCCAGGTAGCCCAGACCAGCGTCAGCAGCATTCGCCGCCACCCGCGCCTCAGCCTGCTTGGCCTGCTCCAGGCTCATGCCGTACTTGCTCGCCAGCATCGGAAGCACCTGGACGGTGTCGCCCTTGGCGCGCTGCGGGTCCAGTTCGAAGGAGCGGAAGACCACCTCGACGTCGTCCTTGTGGTCGAAGGCCTGCAGGCCCTGCTCGAAGCGCGCCTTGCCGATGTAGCACCAGGGGCAGGCGACGTCACTCCAGATCTCGACGCGCACGGCGGTTCACTTCCTTATGACTAGGGGCGGGTCACTACTGGCGGTTCAAAGTTGAGATGCGGGCCCGGAGGGGGTTGGGGCCCGCACGCTTTGTTCAACGGTGAACTACCTCGCGGAATTCCTCGGCCCCGCGTGACGCGAGCCACGTGATGCAAGCCGCGCGGCCTCAGCCACGTAGCCCCGGCTCGGTCGTCAGACGTGCTCCACTCGGGCCACGGGCTCGGCACCGGCCAGTTCGGCGCGGCTGCTGACGCCGAAGCGGCGGAACAGGCGGGTCAGGTTGCCCTCGACCGCCTTCACCGATACCTGGAGCGCCGCTGCTATCTGGCGGTTGGTCGCGCCGGAGCGGACCAGTTCCACGATCTGGCGCTCGGTCGCGCTCAGCGGTTCGGCCGGGGTGTCCAGGCGGGCCAGGCGGCCCTGGACGAAGCGGAGCCAGGGGCCGCAGCCGGCCGCCGCGTAGGCCGTCGCCGCCGATTCCCATGCGGTGCGGGCGGCGGCGCGGCGGCGGGCGCGGCGCTCCAGTTCGCCGAGGGTGACCTCGGCGCGGGCTATCTCCAGGGGGTACGGGTGCTCGGCGGGGATGGCGGCGCGCAGGCGGTCGGCGGCTTCGCGGGCGTCGGCGGCCAGGCCGTGCCGCAGCAGGCGGGCCCGGGTCAGGCCGAGCTTCACCACGTCGCGCTCCAGGCGGCGTGCCGCTTCCTGGGCCTCGTCGAGGATGCGGTCGGCGGCGGAGAACGAGCCGCAGCGGGCCAGGGTCTCGGCGAGGTCGGCGTCGACCAGGAACGTCGCCGGGTCGACCATGCCCACGTTGCGCATCAGGGTCCTGCCGCGCGCCAGGTGGTGCGCGGCCTGCGACGAACGGTCCAGCAGGAGTTCGGCGCGGCCCAGGAAGGCGTGCGCGTAGCCGGTGAACTCTGAGTCGCCGGAGGCGGTGCCCGCCTCTATCGCGCGCTGGGCCACGTCGACAGCGGCTTCGGCGCTGCCGTTGGACAGCTCCGCCGCGGCGGCCAGGATCAACGCCTGCACGCTGGAGGAACCGGTTTCGGCCCGCAGCCGGCTGCCCAGCAACGCCGCCTCGTGCGCCTGACGGCACTGGCCGGCGCGCTCGTTGACCGACGCCACCAGATGCAGCACGTCGCCGAGGTCGCGCAGCCGCCCGGCACGCTCGACATCGGCACGCAGCCGGGCCGCGGTGGCGAGCGCGTCCGCGACGTCGCCGCGCCGCAGGAACCAGATGATCAGGGATTTGCGAACCGCGATGGACGGCAGGGTCAGGTCGCCGCCCAACCCCAGGGCCTCCGCCTCCTCCAGCGACTCGATGGCACGCTCGGGGTCGGTCTGGATCTCGGTCGGCACGCGCATCGCGATCGACTCCGCGCGCAGATTGCGGTCGCCGGTGGCCAGGGCGTACTCCTCGGCACGCGCCAGGGCGGTCAGCGCGGCTTCGACGGAGCCGGAGCGGAAGGCGTGGTCGGCGCGCTGGAGACTGACGCGCGCCTGCAGGTCAGGACGCCCGACAGCGTCCGCCTCGGCGGCTTCGAGCAGGGCGGCCTGCGTCGATATGTCGTCGTCGAGCTCGACCAGGAGCAGGCGCGCGCCGACGCGGCACGCCGGGTCCGGCCCGGCCGCGACGGCTTCGGCCGCTTCCCGGGCCTGGCGCGGCAGCCCGGCGTCGAAGGCGGCGCGGGCGGCTTCCAGGAAGCGGTGCGCGGCTTGGACCGCTGCGGCCGGGCCCGTTTCGGAGTCCGTGTCAGGGCCCGGGTCGGAGCTTGAATCAGAGCCTGAATCAGCGTCCGCCGATGCCGCGCTGCCATTCGCCAGTGCTTCGCCGACTTCCGTGGTCGCCGACGACGGTTCGGCGAACGCTGTGTTCGTCGAGGACACCGACAGCTTGTCGGTACCATTCGCCGCCTGCACGCTACCGTTCGCCGATGCCGAGCCACCCCGAGCCGAGGTTTCGGTCGCGGTTCGGGCTTCGGCTCCGGCGCCTCCACCGACAACGCCAATGCCGCCATCCGCCGGCGTCCGCTCAGCCGCCATCCGGTACAGCTCCGCAGCCGTCCCCGGCGCCCCGCGGTGCACCGCGATCCGCGCCGCTTCCTCCAGCTCCGCGGCCAGTTCCTCGGTCGCCTCCGACGTCGCCAGCGCGTGGTGTCGGGCCCGCTCCAGCGGGTCGTCGTGCGCCTGCGCGAGCTTCGCGTGGCATTCCTGGCGGGCCTCTATGTCAGCGTCCGCATACACGATCTCGCGCAGCAACGGATGCGCGAACCGCGGCTCCAAGTCCCGTCCCGAGACGATGATGCCCGAGGCCAGCGCCTGCGACAGGCCCCACTCGTGGCCCGCCAGCAGCTCACGCGGCGGCCGCGCGGCCGTCGAGATCAGCAGCAGCGCGTCGCGGGCCGCCTTCGGCAGCGCGTGCAGGCGGTCGGCGAGCAGGCCGCGCAGCCGCTCGGGCACCAGCAGCGGGTCGCCTTGCTGCACCACGGTCCCCGATCGCAGCGCGGCACGGCCCAGCTCCAGCGCGTAGAACGGGTTCCCGCCGCTCGCGTCGCGGATCCGCTGCGACAGCTTGTCCGTGGGCCGCAGCCCCAACCGGGTCCGCAGCAGCTCGGAGACCACCGGACCGGGCAGGTTGCCCAGCGCGATCTCGACGGCGTCCTCCGGCAGGAGTCCCCACCACGTGGGCTCCTGTCCCTCCGACAGCCGCTCGGCGGCCAGCACCCGCACCCGGCTGCCCTGGCGCCGGCGCACCGCGAAGGCCAGCACCTCGGCGGTGGCCGAGTCCAGGCAGTTCACGTCGTCCAGGATCAACAGCACCGGACGCTCCGCGGACAGCGCCCGCAGCGCCTCGACCACCGCCACGCGGATCGCGAGCTGGTCGGTGGCCGCGCCGTCCGGCACCGAGCGCATCAGCACGCCGTCGAAGGCGGGGCGCAGGTGGTACGGGACGACTTCGGGCTGCGAGGCGACGGCGTCGGAGAACAGGTCGTACAGGCCCAGATACGGCAGCCACGACTCGGCCGCCGCCGAGGCGCTGCGCAGCACCAGCTGCCCGGCGGCCGCGCACGCCGAGCCGATCGCGTCCAGCAACGCCGATTTGCCGATCCCGGCCGGGCCGCTGACCAGGACCCCGCCGCCGGCGGCCAACGCCGCCATGCATTTCTCGAGCGTCTGCTGCCGGCCGAGTATCGCTGGTGCGTCCTTCACGCAAGGAAGTGTCCTCCCGTGCGCGGCCTATTGGCGAGTCCGAAGTACCGGCTCGTGCACGGAGCGTCTCTGACGTGCGGCGAAATACCTTATGCCCGATTCCTCCAGCTATACCCCCGGCGAATCAATCACTGGATATAGAAGGTGCAGCTACATAGCGCGTTGTTATCTTTTCGTGACCATCTCAGCGTGCTTTTTCCAGGGTCGGCCCGCTACGGTCGCACACCAGGCACGCCGGTCCTAGACCCGGAAATCGGGACACCGGCGCCTACGCCGAATCCCAAAAGCGCGCAAAGCGCCGGACGGGAACCGGGGACCCACGTCCCAATGGGGTGAATCCGCTTCCGAAGTGGTAGGGCAGCCTCTTTCGCCCGAACCCGTCAGCTAACCCGGTAGGCGGTCAAAGAGGAAGAACACGACATACATGCGCACTCCCCTGGTGCTCAGCCGCCGTTCCCGCGGCCTGACCCTGACCGCCGCCGCCCTCGGCGCGGTCGCCGTCCCCACCCTCGCCTCGGCGGCTCCCGCCCTGGCCGCGGCCCCCCACGCCGCTCCCGCCGCCGCCCCGGCGCACATCCCGGCGCTGGTCCCGGCTCCGGCCTCGGCCGTGGCCGCCGCGGTCGCCGCCGCGGCTCCGGCCCCGGCGCACGCCGCCCCGGTCGCCGCCGCGGCGCCGAAGGCCGCCGCTCCGAAGGCCGCCGCCGCTCCCAAGGCCAGCGCCCCGCAGGCCGCGACCTACACGGTGCACGCCGGCGACACGCTGTCCGGCATAGCCCAGGCCAAGCTCGGCGACGGCAGCAAGTACCCGGAGATCTTCAAGCTCAACACCGGTAAGGCTCAGGCCAAGGGCGGGAGCCTGCAGGACCCGAACCTGATCCTGATCGGCTGGGTCCTGAACCTGCCGAGCGCGAACGGCTCCGCGGCCCCGGCGGCCACCACCTCGAACCAGCCGGTCATCGAGTCCGCCCCGGTGAAGGCGACGCAATCGAGCCAGTCGAGCCAGTCGACCCGCTCGACGCAGAGCACGCAGACGCAGACCCAGAGCTACCAGACCTCCTCGGCGTCCACCGGCTCGTACGCCAACAACCTGGACGGCTGGATCAAGCAAGCCATCTCGATCCTGAACTCCAACGGGTACTACGTCTCGTACAACGCGATCTACCAGACCGTGATGCACGAGTCGGCGGGCAACCCGAGCGCCACCAACGGCTGGGACTCCAACGCCGCCGCCGGCCACCCGTCGATCGGCCTGATGCAGACCATCGCCCCGACGTTCAACGCCTACGCGCTGCCGGGCCACGGCAACATCTACAACCCGGTGGACAACATCATCGCCGGCGTCCGCTACGCGGCGGCCACCTACGGCTCGCTGGACTCCGTCGTCGCGGCGCGCTGCGGCGGCTCGTGCTGGTACGGCTACTGATCCGGTAGCCGTCCCCCGAAGAACCCCGGCGACTCCCCTGCGCCGGAAACCGAAAGCCCCCGAGCGTCCGTGCTCGGGGGCTTCGGCCGTGGAACGGCGTGGGTGTGAAAGGCGCCGGCCTAGTAGCCCTCGCCGGTCCAGCCGTAACGCTTGTGCAGGTGGCCGACGACGTTGTCGAAGTCGCCGCGGTCCAGCGCGTGCCCCTCGCGGCGGATGCCCTCGGGGTGCACCCGCACCACGCGGTCGATCACGGCCCAGGACTCGCGGGCGTCGCGGTCCCAGTCGCCGGTGCCGACGCTGACCCAGTTCTCGGCGTCCGGATGCCACTTGCTGGTCAGCTTGATCGCCAGGAAGTTGCCGGTCGCCTTGCCGCGCGCCACCAGCAGCACCGGGCGGTCCTTGCCGCGGCCGTCGTGCTCCTCGTAGGGGACCCAGGTCCAGACGATCTCACCGGGATCCGGGTGGTGGTCCTCCTCCGGATCCCACTCCGTGTGCACCACGCCGATCTTGTGCGGGTCGATCTCGATCGTGTCAAAGGGCGGGAACCGGCCGGGCGAGTTCCCCCACTGGTCGTGCTCATGCTCTGCCATGGCGCCGAACTATGCCAAAAGAGTGAGCGGGGCCGCCAACCGCCTTGAGCTCCGTCCCGCCGCACCGCAGGGCCCGGACAATCCCTGTGTGACGACGCACTCTCTGGGGACCCTGGTCCTGGTCGCGGTCATCGCGGTCCTGTCGCCGCCGCTGGCCGATCTGGCCGGCCGCAGGGCGCCGGTGCCGCTGGTGGTCTTCGAGATCGTGCTCGGCATCCTGGTCGGCCCGGACGTGCTGGGCTGGGCCCACGACGACGACTACGTGCACGCGCTGTCACAGTTCGGCCTGGCGATGCTGTTCTTCATGGCCGGCTACGAGATCGACTTCGCGCGGCTGCGCGGCGGGCCGCTGAACCGCGCGCTGGCCGGCTGGGCGGTGTCGGTGGCGCTCGGCGTCGGGCTCGGCGTGCTGGTGGCGCCGACGGCGAAGAGCGGGGTGATCGTCGGCATCGCGTTGAGCACCACCGCGCTCGGCACGATCCTGCCGGTGCTGCGCGACGCCGGCGAGGTCGGCACGCCGCTGGGGAACGTGGTGATGGCGGTCGGCGCGGTCGGGGAGTTCGCGCCGATCATCGCCATGACGCTGTTCCTGGACGGTCGCAAGCCCGGCGAGGCGATGGTCTATCTGACGGCGTTCGTGCTGATCGCAGGGGTCGGGATCGTAGTGGCGGTGCGCGGCGAGCACGCGGCCGTGAACCGGCTGGCCGACCTGACCATGGAGACCTCCGGGCAGTTCGCGGTCCGGCTGGTCATCGCGCTGCTGTTGCTGATGATCGGTGCGACTGTGGCGCTCGGGGTGGACATGCTGCTCGGCGCGTTCGCGGCGGGTGTGATCATGCGGATCCTGTTCCACAGCGGCGACGCGGAGCGGGCCGAGCGGGTCACGGCGAAGCTGGAGGCGGTCGGGTTCGGGTTCCTGATCCCGGTGTTCTTCATCGAGACCGGGATCGGCTACGACCTCAAGGCGCTGACCTCGAACTGGGCCACGCTCGGGCTGGTGCCGCTGTTCCTGGGGCTGTTCCTGGTCACGCGCGGTGTGCCGAGCTTCCTGAGCGCGCCGGACGGGGTGAGTGCGCGGGGGCGGCGCGCGATCGCGCTGTACGCGGCCACCGGCCTGCCGCTGATCGTGGCTATCACCGCGATCGGCGTGGACCGGGGGACGTTGAAGGCCTCGACCGCGGCGGCGATGGTCGGGGCGGGGATGCTGTCGGTGCTGCTCTATCCGTTCCTGGCGCTGAAGGTGAGCGGGGACACACGGACTGCGCAGGGGCGGGAGGAGGCGGCCGAGAGCTGGTGAGGGGCGCGGTGCGGCGGCAGTGCGGCGGTACGACGACGCTATGGCGGTGGTACGACTGCCGTATGGCTGCGGTATCTACGCCTGTGGGCGGATGGCGGGCATTTGAGAACCCGTCCTTAGACCGATGCCGACCCGGCGCCCGGCACGCCAGGATAGTTACGATGATCCGGACCTGGAGAAGTCAACCGACCTAGGAGGTGCGCATGCCGAAGGTAGTGCTGGCCGGGCTGCGCGCCGACGCGGTGCGCCTGGCCCTGACGTGCCTGTCGATCGTGCTGGGCATCGCGTTCGTGACCGGGACGTTCCTGCTCTCGGGGTCCATCAACCAGGCCTTCAACTACGGGTACGCGCGCGCCGCGCAGAACGTGGACGTGGCGGTGCAGCAGACCGGTTCGGCCGTGTACGCCAACACCACGGCGCCGCCGACGCCGCCGTCGCTGCTCACGCCATCGGTGGTGGACCGGATCCAGGCCCAGGTCGGCTCGGACGCGGTGGTCAGCGGGCAGGTCAAGGGCCCGGCCCCGCTGCTGGACGCGAACGGCCAGGCGATGCGCACCGACGGCCTGACCGGCAACGCCGTCGCGTTCCCGGCCGATTCGGCGCTGTATCCGGGCAACATCATCGCGGGTACCGGGCCGAAGGGGCCGGACGACGCGGTCGTCGACAAGGACACCGCCGCCGAGCACAAGCTCCAGATCGGGCAGACGATCCGGGTCGTGGCCCACGACTCGACGGTGCGCAGCTTCCGGCTGGCCGGGATCGCCGAGTACGGCGTGGACAACCGCGCCAACGGCTGGACGCTGGTCGGGCTGCTGCCGCAGGTGGTGCTGCAGGTCACCGGCAAGGCCAGCTACGACGAGATCGACCTGCACGCCCGCGGCGGCGTCTCGCAGCAGCACCTGGCCTCGCAGGTGAGTTCGGCGCTCGGCGGCCGGCCGCAGTTCACGGTGCTGACCGGTACGCAGTACACCAAGGCCGTGCTGGGCCACCGCGCGTCGATCGCCGGGAACGTGCCGCAGATCCTGGAGGTCTTCGGGGCAGTGGCGCTGCTGGTCGCGGCGTTCGTCATCTACAACACGTTCACGATCCTGGTGGCGCAGCGGATCCGGCAGGTGGCGCTGCTGCGCTGCATCGGCGCCGGCAAGGGGCAGGTGTTCGGCGCGACGGTGGCCGAGGCGGCGCTGGTCGGGCTGGTCGGCTCGGCGCTGGGCGTGCTGGCCGGGATCGGCGTGGCGCAGGCGCTGCACGCGGTGGTCGCGGCGGTGAGCTCGACCAAGCTGCCGCCGGGCGGGATCGTGGTGTCCGGCGGGGTGATCGCGCTGGGGATGGTGGTCGGGTTCGTGGTGACCATCGTCTCGGCGGTGCTGCCGGCGCGCGCGGCGACGAACGTCCCGCCGATCGAGGCGCTGCGCACGCAGCAGGAGGTGAAGACCACGTCCGGCCGGATCGGGCGTACCCGGGTGCTGGTGGCGGTGGCGCTCGGGGTGGTCGGGATCGTACTGACGGTGCTCGGGACCGGACAGGGCGACCTGCTCGGCGGCGTGAAGCTGATCGGGGGCGGCGGCGGCCTGGTGTTCGCGGCGCTGATCGTGGCCGGGCCCCTGATCGTGGGGCCGATGATCTGGGCCCTCGGCTGGCTGCCGGGACGCTTCTTCGGCACCCCGACGAAGCTGGCCGGCTCCAACGCCCGCCGCAACCCCGGCCGGGTCGCGGCCACCACCGCCGCGCTGACCATCGGGGTGACCCTGATGTCGCTGTTCACGGTGACGCAGGACTCGGTGACGGTGACGCAGTCGCAGTGGATCGACTCGCACAACCCGTACGACTACTCCGTGGACCCGCCGGGCTCGGGGCAGACGGTGCCGTTCCAGGTCGCCGACCAGCTGCGCGCCAAGCCGCAACTGGGGCACGTCGCAGCCCTGGACGGCACCAAGGCCTCACTGAACGGCACCTCGGTAGACGTCGGCGCGGTGGAGTCCTCGGCGTACGGGACGCTCTTCAAGCCGGTGGTGAAGTCCGGCTCACTGGCCGACTTCGGCCCCGGCACGATCGCCCTGTCGAACGAAATGGCCGCCGCACAGCACGTGAAGGTCGGCGACACGATCACAGTGCAGTCGCCCCAGTCCGGCCCGGTGACCGGCCACGTGGCCGTGATCTACCAGGTCTTCACCGGCCACGGCATCGACTGGTACGACGTCCTGCTGCCACGCGCACAGTTCCTGGAGACCTTCAAGCCGCTCGGCGACACCCAGGTTCGCATCCTGGCAGCGCCGGGCGTCCCGACGGCCGACTCACGCGCGGCGGTGGACTCGGTGGTGTCGCAGTACCCGTTCCTGCACACCGGCAGCCTCGCGGAGAAGAAGAACTCACTGACCGGCAGCGCCGACGCGACACTGCAACTGTTCACCGCGATGCTGGGCCTGGCGGTGGTGATCGCGGTCCTCGGCATCGCCAACACACTGTCGCTATCGGTCGTGGAGCGCACGCGCGAGTCGGCACTGCTACGGGCCCTCGGACTCTCGCGCGGCCAGCTGCGCCGCATGCTGTCGGTGGAGGCGGTACTGATGTCGGCAGTCGGCGCACTGATGGGAGTGGCGCTGGGGGTCGGCATCGCCGGCGCACTGGAGTCGCTGATCGGACGGGTCGAGGGCGGCGCGGTGCTGTCGGTGCCAGTCTTCACGCTGATCGGCTACGTAGCACTGGCGGCGGTCGCGGGACTGGCGGCCTCGGTGCTGCCGGGGCGGCGGGCGGCTTCGGTGTCGATCGTCGCGGCGATTGCGGATTCGTGAGAGCTGGATGCGGGACCCGGCGCGGATGCCAGGCACGGCGGCAGGCAGGATGCGGCTCGGCGGGATGCACGGGCGCAGCGGGCCGGGGCCAGCATCAGCGCGGCGATGCGCGGCTGCGGCGAGTGCGCAGCTGGCAGGCAGCGAGGATGCAGGCCAGCGGGATTCGCGAGTATGGCGCGCCGGACTCGGCAGGCACGCGCCGATGCGCGGCTGCGGCAAGTGCACCGCTGGGCAGGCGGCGAGGACGCGAGCCAGCAGGATGCGCGGGCGCGGCGCGCCGGACCCAGCGGGACCGCGACAGTGCGCGGCTGCGGCAAGTGCACCGCTGGGCAGGCGGCGATGCAGGCCAGCGGAATGCGCGGGCGCGGCGCGCCGGACTCGGCGGGAGCGCTGCGCGGCTGCGGCAAGTGCACCGCTGGGCGGGCGGCAAGGATGCAGGCCGACGGGATGCGCGGGCAAGCTCGATGGGAGCACGGCGGCGCGGAGCACCGGGCTCAGCGGGAGCGCGGCGCGCGCGGCTGCGGCAAATGCGCAGCTGGGCACGGAGATGCAGGCCAGCGGAATGCGCCGGCAAGCTCGATCGGAGCACAGCGGCGCGGAGCACCGGACTCGGCGGGAGCGCGGCGCTGCACGGCTGCGGCGAATGCGCAGCTTGGCACGGAGATGCAGGCCAGCGGAATGCGCCGGCAAGCTCGATCGGAGCACGGCGGCGCCGAGCACCAGACTCGGCGGGAGCGCGGCAGTGCGCGGCTGCGGCAAGTGCGCAGCTGGGCGGCCAGCGAGATTGCGGACCAGCAGGATGCGCGAGCGCGAAAACTCGATGGGAGCACGGCGGGCGGGGCGGCGGCCATGAGCGGGCGCGGAGCACCGGACTCGGCGGGAGCGCGGCAGTGCACGGCTGCGGCAAGTCCACAGCTGTGCGGGCGGCGAGGATGCAGGCCGGCAGGATGCGCGGGCGCGGAGCACCAGGCTCAGCGGGGCGCGGCTGTTCGGGCGCGGCGGGCCGGATTCGGCGCGTGCGTGGCGTGCGAGAGCAGGTGGCGCGTGGGCGTGGCGCGCCTTTTCGCCGAGCGCGGCGGTGCGGGAGTCTGCGGATGAAGCATGTGATGCCTGATGCGAGCTGAGCCCATCTCGCCGGAGCGCCTGGCCGAGCGGATCGCCGACCTGGTGGGTGCGCGTGCGCCGGATCCGTGGGTGCGGCTGGCCGTCGATGGGGCGCCGGGGGCGGGGACGGCCGATGTTGCAGTGGCTGTTGGGGAGGTGCTGGCCGGGGCGGGGCGGCCTGTGCTGCGGGTGTCGGCGGGGGACTTTCTGCGGCCGCGGTCGTTGCGGTTGGAGCACGGGCGGGAGGATCCCGATGCGTTCTATGCCGAGTGGCTGGATCTGAGGGGTCTGCGGCGTGAGGTCTTTGATCCGTTGGGGCCCGGGGGTTCGGGGCGTGTGCTGCCTACGCTGTGGAACGCCGAGCGCGATCGCGCCAGTCGGGCCGAGTACGTTGAGTTGCCGGCGGGTGGGGTGCTGATCGTCGAGGGCACGTTCCTGATGGGCATCGGGTTGCCGTTCGATGTGGAGGTGCACCTGTGGCTCTCCGCTGGGGCGCTGAGGCGGCGGACGCCTGAGGCCATGGCCTGGACGTTGCCCGCCTACAAGCGGTACGAGGCCGAGGCCGATCCATCGCGCGCCGCGTCCCTGACGGCGCGGATGGACGACCCTCGGCATCCCGCTTTGCTGTACTTCTGATCCTGCTAACCCTGTTGTTGTTCCGTCGGCGGATCCGGAAGCGTCGGTGGTGCCGGAGGCGTGGGCGGAGCCGGCGGCCCTGCTTGCGCCGCCATCGGCTGCTCCCCACGCAGCACCCCGAGCCGGGCTCGGTACTCGTGCTCGTCGATCTGCCCGTGGGCGAACCGCTCCGCCAGGATCTGCTCGGCCGGGACCGTCCCCGTCCCGCCCTCGCGCCACGGCGGCGGACCGCCGTGCACCGGCATCGCGCGCTGCGCCGTCACCGGTCCGCGGTGCGTGAAGCTGCGCACCAGCCACACGACCGCCATGATGACCAACGCCCAGAGCGCGACCATGAACAGCACCCAGAGCAACCAACCACCCCAACCGAGGCCCTCATGAACATGGTGTCCGGGACCGTACCAAGGTCCGCGATACATGGGCCTCCACCTCCTTCTGCTATCCGTATACGCACTGTGTCCCACCTCCAAGGTGCGCGCGGATCCTTAGACCGGGCTTAGAGGGGCTTAGGAATAGCCACCCCTGTTTCCGCTGCCCAGCGGCGCGCGTGCGCGATGCGTTCGGGGATCGGCGGGTGCGTGTAGCGCATCAGGACCTCCCAGCGGCGGGGGTCCAGGTCGGCGATGTTCTGGACGGCGAGCGCACGCTCCATGCGCACGATGGTGTCGGGATCGCGGAACAGGTCGAGTGCGTAGCCGTCCGCGCGGCCCTCGACGTGGCGGCTGTATGCCAGTCCCCACGGCTCCCCGACCAGGCCGATCACCACCAGCACCGCACGCAGCAAGGCCTGCGAACGCGGATCGGCCCCGTGGTGCACCCCGGCCGCGTCCAGCAGCGGCGACCAGTGCAGCGCCGCCGCCAGGACCGCGACGCCCAGCGCCGCGCCGACCGCGCCGAAGACCGTCCCGGCCAGGACGTCGCGCCGGGCGGCGTGGCCGAGCTCGTGCGCGGCGATCGCGGCGACCTCGTCGTTCTCCAGGCTGTCGGTGGTGGTGTCCCACACGACCAGCCGGCGGGTCTTGCCGAAGCCGGAGACGTACGCGTTGGCGGCCGTGGTACGCCGGGAACTGTCGCTGACGAGGATCTCCTTGACCTGTACGCCGGACTGCGCGACCAACGCCATCAGCCGATCCCGCAGCGGGCCCTCGGGCAGCGGCTTGAACTTGTTGAACAGCGGCTCGATCAGCACCGGCATGATGAACGACCCGAGGACCGCGAACGCGGCGGCGGCCAGCGCGGCCCAGACCCACCAGGCGCCGCCGCCGTGGCGCATCAGGAGATAGAAGCCGCCGATCGCCGCCGCGGTAAGCACCGCGCCGATCACGAAGCCCTTGGCGGTGTCGGCCGCGAACAGGCCCCAGCCGCGCTTGGACAGGCCCCAGCGCCGGCTGACCGTCTCGCTCCACATGCTCAGCGGGATGCGGAGCACCAGCCCGAGCAGCGACAGCGCGACGCTGCCGAGCAGCGCGGTGGCCACCCATCCGCCACCGCCGAGGTCCCCGGCCGCCCTGACCAGCCCCGCGCCGGCCGGCGTCAGGCCGAGGACCAGCGGGACGGCCAGGCCGAGGACGGTTGAGACGAGGCGCAGAGGACGCACCTCGCGCTTGTAGGCACGCGAGCGCTCGATCTGCTCCGGCGTGAAGTCCTGGACGACGTAATCCACGTGTCCAGTGTGCTCCGCGCCAGTACCTTGAGCGTATGTCCGACGCTCAGCAAACAGGGGATGCCGCAGCCGCCCTCGCCAGCCTGCGGGGCTTGGCGCTCGGCGACGGGTTCGGCGAACGCTGGTTCTTCCACCAGCGGCAGGAGGCGACGGAGATGATCCGTCACCGGACGACCCCCGGGGACAAGCCGTGGAACTGGACCGACGACACGGCCATGGCCCTGGCGCTGGTGCGCGTGCTGACGGAACTCGGGCAGGTCGAGCAGCAGGAGCTGGCGACGTCGTTCGCGGAGATGTACGCCGCCGACCCGTACCGGAAATTCGGGAGCGGGATGCACCAGCTGCTGCCGAAGCTCGGCGAGGATCCGGGGAACTGGGCGACCTACGCGCGGACGCTGTTCAGCGGCGAGGGAAGCCTGGGGAACGGTGCGGCGATGCGCGCGGCGCCGCTGGGAGCATGGTTCCGGCGCGACCCGGAAGCGGCGGTCGCGCAGGCGGTGTTGGCTGCGGAGGTCACGCACGCGCATCCGGAGGGGATCGCGGGTGGGGTGGCGGTCGCTGCGGCGGCGGCTTTGGCGGCCGGGGCTGCTGACGCGCCGGGTTCCGCTCCGGCACCGGAACCGCATGCCTTCCTGATAGCGACTGCGGAACTGACCCCGGCCGGCGTGATCCGCGACGGGCTGCTGCGCGCCGCCGAGCTGCCGCCGGACCTCCCGATACCCGAAGCCGCACGGGTTCTCGGCAGCGGAAAGCGGATCCGGGCCAGCGACACGGTGCCGTTCGCCGTCTGGACCGCGGCGCATCATCTCGACAGCCTGACCGACGCGTTGTGGACCACGGCCGAGGGTTTCGGCGATGTGGACACGACGTGTGCCATCACCGGCGGGATCGTCGCGGCGCGGACCGGGTTGCGCGGAGTGTCGGCGCGCTGGCTGGAGCTGGCCGAGGCGCTGCCGGAGTGGGTCGGGTAGCGCGGCGCAGGATCGGTGCGACGCGGGTCGGCGTTGCGCTGACAAAGCTTGGCGGCGGCACCCTGGGGAACAGCGCGATCAGAACAAGCACCGCCTGTCTACCATCCCCCCGGCGGATGAGGCGTCTCCGCCCCGAGGATGACAGGGTTCGAAGATTACCGTCCGCAGACTGATTCGGGCGGCGGCGCTGCCGATCTAGCGTCGAGGACATGGCATTTCATCGTCGTATCAGCATCACCGCCGTCCTGGCCCTCGCGGCGTCGGTCGCCACGACCGGCGCCGCCGTAGCCGCCACCGCCGCGCCGCTTCCGGCGTCCGCGCGGGCGGGTGTCGTCGCCTCGGCGACGCCGGCCGCGGCCTTCCAGGGCTCGCTGCCCGCTCCGACCGGGCGGTTCGCCGCCGGGGAGGACGTCGTCCATCTCACCGACTGGAGACGGCCCGATCCGTGGGTGCCGTCGGCCGGGCCGCGGCAGCTCACCGTGTCCATGTTCTATCCCGCCGTGGCCGGGACCGGGACTCAGGCGCCTTACATGACGCTCGCCGAGGCGGCCGGCTTCATCCAGTACCGGGTGCCGGCGGGGACCGGCATCACGGCCCAGGAGCTCTCCGACGTCACCACGCACGCCTACGACGGCGCGCGGGCCGTGCACGGCAAGTACCCGCTCATCGTGCTCTCGCCCGGGTTCGAGAACCCGCGCACGACGCTCACCTCGCTGGCGACCGAGCTGGCCAGCCACGGATACGTGGTGGCGCTCGTCGGGCACACCTACGAGGACAGCGGGGAGACGCTGGCGAACGGGCAGACGCCGTCGTGCGCGATCTGCGACGGCAGCAGCCCGACCGCGCCGTCGCCGGATCAGATCACCGCCAGCCGTGCGAAGGACGTGTCGTTCGTCATCGACCAGCTGACGCACGGAAACTGCGCGTGGCGTCTCAGTGAGCTGATCGACAAGCACAGCGTCGGCATGGCCGGGCACTCGATCGGCGGGGCGGCGACCGTGGACACGATGCTCAGCGATCCGCGGGTGCTGGCCGGCGCCAACCTGGACGGCACGTTCTTCCCGGTCCCGGCCGCCGGCCGGATCACCCGTCCGTACCTGATGATGAGCCACGGGCTCCAGGACCCGACCTGGATCCAGACCTACGCGAACCTCGGCGGCTACAAGCGGTGGCTGGACGTGGTCGGCTCCAACCACGCGACCTTCACCGACATCCCGATCCTCGCGCAGGAGGTCGGTCTGCCCGCGCCGTCGCCGATCGACCCGCTGCGCGGCGCGACGATCACCCGGGAGTACGTCACGGCGTTCTTCGACCAGTCGCTGAAGGGAATTCACCAGCCCCTGCTCGACGGCCCCACGCCGGGCAACCCGGACGTGCTGTTCGAGGACTAGGCTCTTCGCAGGCAGGGTGGCGGGGCCGGGCACGGGCCTGATCGGTTGGGGGTTTGCATGAGTGACAAACAGCAGCGCATGCGCGTCTCGGACTCGGAGCGGCAAGCTGTCGTCGAGGTGTTGAAGCAGGCCCTTGATGACGGCCGGCTGAGGATGGACGAGTACGTCGAGCGGATGGAGAAGGCGTACGAGGCCGTCACCATCGGCGATCTGGAGCTGTTGCACGACGACCTGCCGGTCAACCTTCCCGCGCCGACACGCGCGCCGGCAGCTCCGCCACCGGCAGCGGCCCCGCAGCCGGTCTACGTCGTGAACACGCCGCCTGCGGCCCCGCCGCCGACCCCGCACCCCGGCATCCGCGGCGCGTACATCGACCTGCCCGGCGGCTTGAAGGTGTTGTGGACGCTCTGGTTCGCCGCGGTCGCGATCAACACCGTGGTGTGGGTGCTGGTCGGGCTGACGACGGTGTCGTTCCCGTATCCGTGGCCGCTGTGGGTGGCCGGACCGGCCGGCGCGGCGCTGTTCGGGATCTCGGCACCGACTTTGCAGGCGCGGCGAGCTCGCTGGGAGCGGCGGCGGCGACAGCTGCCGCCCAACGGCTGAGGCAGGTTACGGGCTGAGGCGGCGCAGCGCCTCGACGGTGTCGACGTCGTCGGGGCGGCCGGTGTCGGTGCAGTCCACGGCGACGACGTCGGAGCGCGAGGCGAGGAAGTCACGTGCTCCGGCGTCGCCGGTGAGCGTCGGAAGCAGGTCGGCGACGGCTTCGCGGCCGAACAGGACCGGATGTGCACGGCGCCCTTCGTATGTGGCGACGGCGATCGGCGCACCGTCACGCCAGGCCTCGACGAGCCGCTTCACCGCCTCCGCGCCGATCAGCGGCTGGTCGACGAGGGTCACGACGACCGCCTCGGCGTCGCGCGCGGCGGACAGGCCGGCGCGGAGCGAGCTGCCCATGCCGGTCTGCCAGTCGGAGTTGAGGACGAGGATCGCGTGGTGCACGGCGCCGACGTCGAGGGCGCCGACCACGACGAGGACACGGTCGCAGCCGCCGGCGGTGAGCGTGGCCACGGCGCGGTCGACGAGGCGCTCGCCCTGGAAGCGCGCGACGGCCTTGCCGCCGCCGAAGCGGGTGGCGGCGCCGGCAGCGAGGACGATGCCGGTGATGCGTGAAGATTCGTGGCCGCCGGGCAGGCGTCTGCGGGATGCGCCGGTCATCGGTGAGTCGCCGTTCATCTGTGAATCCGCCCCCTCGTCCGCCGCAGCGGCTCCCCACTCCCCCGCCGCCGGGCCGCCACCAGCTCCGCCGCGATCGACACCGCGGTCTCCGCCGGCGTCGAGGCACCGAGGTCCAACCCGATCGGCGCGGCGAGGCGCGCGAGTTCGTGCTCTGTGACACCCGCCTCGCGCAGTCGCCGCTCCCGGTCCTCGCACGTGCGCCGCGAGCCCATCGCGCCGACGTAGAGCGCCGGCGACCGCAGCGCGATCTGAAGCGCCGGCACGTCGAACTTCGGGTCGTGCGTCAGCACGCAGATCGCCGTCCGGGCGTCGATCGAGGTCACGGCCAGGTACTTGTGCGGCCAGGCAACGACGACCTCGTGCGCGTTCGGGAAGCGCTCGTTCGTGGCGAACACCGGGCGCGCGTCGCAGACCGTCACCCAGTAGCCGAGGAAGCGGCCGACGGTCGCCAACGACGCCGCGTAGTCGAGAGCGCCGAGGATGATCATCCGGGGCGGTGCCCCGATCACGTTGAAGAACACTGTCACGGTGTCCGGCTCACCCGATGCCGCGATCTCAGATCCGGCCCCGGCCCCGAGCGCCGCCGGCTCCGGACACCCGTCCAGCCGGTACCGCCGCAGCGCCGACTCCCCTGCGTCCACCAGCGCGTCGGCGTCCCGCGCGACCGCGTCGGCCAGCGCCTCGTAGCCGTTGGCGCGCAGGACGTCGCCGTGGTGCAGCCCCACCAGCTCCGGCGGGCCGGCGGTCACCGTGACCACCGCGGCGCCGGCGCCCCGCTCGACCGCGTGGTGCACGCGGTCCAGGTGCGCGGTGCCGGCCGTGCCCGGCTCGATGAACACCGACAGGGTGCCACCGCAGGTCAGGCCGACCGCGTCGGAGTCCTCCAAGCCGTACGTGTGCAGCCGGGGCCGGCCGTCGGCGAGGACCTCCGCCGCGGCCTCGATCACGGCCGCCTCGACACAGCCCCCTGACACGCTGCCGACCACCTCGCCCGGCACGCCGCCGGTCATCCGCACCGCCATCGCCGCGCCGAGTTCGCGCGGCCCGCCGCCGTCCGCGGCGACCACCGTGGCCAGGACGAACGGCTCCCCGGCGGCACGCCAGGCGAGCAGGGTGGGCAGCAGCTCACGCACGATCAAGCACCCGGGCCCACGTCCACGATCGCCGCCACCGGCCCGCCTCCGTCAGGACCCTGATGAGCCGCCGAGACCGAGACGAAGACCGCCGGGTCGCCGGTCACCGTGGCCGCCACCCCGCCGACACAGGCCTTGATCTGCCGGTGCCAGTGCACGTCGGAGTCGTCGAGCATGGCATTGCGGCGGCCACGCACCATCCCGTCGGTGCTGGCCTCGCACTTGAGGAACACGTTCACCAGCCGGCCGTCCAGGTCCGACGATCGCGGCCGCTCCGGCAGGTCCAGTCCGGCCGAGCGGATCGCGTCCCAGATGCCGTCGGCGTCCAGCGCGTCCGTCATCACCGAGTGCCCGATGCGGTAGCGGCCGCCGACGCCGGAGGCGTTGCCGACCACGACGACCTGCGCGCGGTCCAGTTCCACGCCTGAGGAGCAGGAGGCCACCGACGAATACAGGGCCCTGTCATGCAGCACGGCCTCGTCGGAGGGCATCTCGATCTCGCCGAGCGCGACCGCGATCCCCAGTGCCGTGCAGCCGTTGGACAGGTCCATCGACTCGTGCGTCTGCTCGGTCCACACCGAGTTCCCGCGCGCCTTGGCCTCGCGGATGGTCTGGATCGTCAGCAGCGGAGTCTTGGTCTGCACGTAGTGCACGTCCACCGGGTCGTCGATACCGGCCCGCTTCATCGCCTCGTGGACCGCGTCGGCGACCTTCGTGATCATCGCCGACCGGCCGATCTCCTCGGGCAGCAGCGGCTCGCTCATCGCGAACCCGACGGTCAGCCGCGGCTCGTCGCAGGGCTCTGCCTCGGTGGTGGCGAAGACGGTCGCGTGCGGCGAGAGCACTCCGTCCGTCCCGCCGGACCACACGATCGGCACCAGCGCGACCTCCGCCTCGCTGCGCGTCCCGAGCCGCACCAGCGTCTCGCGGAACGCGCGGTCGGCGATGATGCGCGTGTAGTCGTTGACCCCGCCGTTGCCCTCGGTCTTGCCGACGACCGCCACCACCCGGTCGGCCTCGACCACCCCGGCGGTGATCAGCTCGGCCAACCCGGACGCATCACTGACGTGCCGCAACGGCACCTTTTGGACCTCGATCGCCTCAGGCAACTCTTTACTCCTTCTCCACTACAGTTCCGGCTTCCCCAAGAACGGCTTCACGAATACATCCCAGCGCGGCGACGACGGCGCGCCGCCCGCCGCCCTCGACGAAGCGGCACGCCGCCTCCGCCTTCGGCGCCATGCTCCCGCCCCCGAACTCCCCCGCCGCCAGGTGCGCGCGCAGGTCGGCGACGCCGATGCGACGCAGGGCCCTGGCATCGGGCGCGCCGAAGTGCAGGAACATGCTGTCGACGTCGGTCGCGATGACGAGCTGGTCGGCGCCGACGGCCCGGGCCAGCAGGACGGCCGAGAGGTCCTTGTCGATGACGGCCTCGACACCGACCAGGCCTCCGGTCGACGCCTCGCGCGTCATCGGGATCCCGCCGCCTCCGCAGGCGACGACCACGTAGCCGGCGTCGAGCAGTGCCGTCGCGGCGGGAGCGTCCAGGATCTCCAGCGGTTCGGGCGAGGCGACGACGCGGCGCCAGCCCCGCTTGCCGCGGTCCTCCCAGGTCTGGCCGTGGGCGATCATCGCGGCGGCCTGATCTTCGGGCAGGTAGCGGCCGATCGGCTTGGTGGGGTTCGTGAATCCGCGGTCGTTCGCGTCGACCAGCGTGCGGGTCACGACCGCCGCGACCGGCTTGGCGAGGCCCCGCGCCGCCAGCGCGCCCTCCAGCGCGCTCACGATCACGAACCCGAGCGTCCCCTGCGTCTGCGCGCCACACCAGTCGAGCGGCACCGGCGGCACCACGTGCGCGGCCAGCTCGTTCTTCACCAGCAGGTTGCCGACCTGCGGCCCGTTGCCGTGCGTCAGCACCACCTCGACGCCGCCCGCGACCAGATCCGCGACCGCCTCCATCGCCACGCCGACCGCCGCGATCTGATCCTCGGGGCGGGCGCGGCCGTCCGGCGCGGTCATGGCGTTGCCGCCCAACGCGATCAGGGCCCGCATGTCACAGCCAATCGCAGTAGGCCGACGTCGCGCCGTGTGCCAACTGCGCGAAGCCCGGGCCGCGATCGAAGAACGGCATCGAGCCGCGCGTCGCCCGCATCGTCGCCCGGAGTTCCTCGGTGGCCGCGGTATCGACGGCGAAGCCTGCCCCGGAAGCGCCGAAGTCGGTGGGCCCGTCGCTGAAACCGTCCGCGCGGTCCAGGCCGAAGGCGACTTCGATCGCGTCGGGTCGTGCGCTCGGCGGCACCGAGGTCATCACCACGCCGTAGTCCCGCAACGCCCCCTCGGCCGACACCTTCCCCCATCGCAGGTCCCTGACCACGTCCTCGACCGGCCGCTCCAGCGGATCGCCCCACCCGCCGCCGCCGGTCGTCCGGATCCGGACCACCTCCCCGGCGCCCACCGGCTCGGCGTCCGCCAGCGCGTCGACCACCCGCTCGTCGGGCCCGCCGGGATCGATCACCACCTCGAACGGCCGGCCGGCCCGGCCGCCCTTCACGCCCCAGCACGCCAGGATCGAGCGGTCGGCGATGCTCATGAAGTCCGCGTCTCGCAGCATCCTGATCTGCTTCTCGTAGCCGAGTCCGCCGCGGAAGCGCCCCGGACCGCCGGAGTCCACCGCGAGTCCCAGCTTCTCCACCCGGAACGGCCAGCGCGCCTCGGCGAACTCCACTGGGATGTTGCGCGAGTCGGGGACCACGTGAATCGTGTCCTCGCCGTCGGCGTAGTAGCGCCCGCCGGAGCCGCCGCCGAGGACTTCGCGCATCAGATAAGGCTGGCCCTCGGCGTCCGTACCGTAGACACCGGTGTAGCGGATGGTCTCCTGGTCGGCCGGCATGCGGCCGTCCACGGCCTTCGCCAGCGCCCCGGACAGCACGCCGAGCAGCCGCAGGATCACGAACGTGCGCGCGTTCGTCGGCGCCGGGAACACCGGCGTCAGCAGCGTCCCCGGCGGCGGGAAGCGCATCTCGATCAGCGGTACGACGCCCTCGTTGACGTCCAGCTCGGCCATCCGCTCCGGGCTGTCGGCGAGGTTGCGCAGCACCGGCGCGAGCCACTTCTTCAGGAAGTTGCCGTCCGCGTAGTCGCCGCAGTGGTTGATCGGCCCCTTCGCCTGCGGCCCGGTGCCGTCGAAGTCGATGACCAGGCGGCCGCCGTCGTCCGGCAGCTTCGTCACGGTGATCCGCTGCCGGTGTAGCCGCGGCGCGTCGACGCCGTCGTGTTCGGCGTAGTCCTCCCAGGTGTAGGAGCCGTCGGGGATCTTCGCCAGCACCTCGCGGCGGAAGGTCTCGGTGGTCAGGTCGATGATGGCGTCGAAGCACTCTTCGACGGCCGGGCGCCCGTAGCGCGTGAACACTTCGCCGAGGCGCCGTGCGCCCATCAGGCAGGCCGAGCACTCCGCGTCCAGATCGGCGGCCAGCGAGTCCGGCATGCGCGAGTTGCGCGTCATGATCTTCAGCGCGGCCTCGTTCGGCACCCCGGCGTCCCACAGCCGGATCGGCGGCACCATCAGGCCCTCTTCGAACACGCTGCGCGCACCGGAGGGCATCGAGCCCGGGCACGCGCCGCCGATGTCGTCGTGGTGGCCGAAAGCCTGGACGAACGCCGCCACGGCGCCGTCGTGGAAGACCGGCACGGTGACGCACAGGTCCGGCAGATGGCCGATGCCGCCTTCGGAGAGGTAGACGTCGTTGTGGAAGAAGACGTCGCCGGGGCGCATCGTGTCCATCGGGTAGTCGCGGACGACCGGGTGGACCAGGGCCGAGTAGGAGCGGCCGGTGAGCTTGCGCAGGCGCGCGTCGTGGATGCCGACGCGGAAGTCGTGGGCGTCGCGGATCATCGGGGAGCGCGAGGTGCGGGCGATCGCGGTCTCGACCTCGCGCTCGACGGAGGCGAGGGTGCCCTCGACGATCTCCAGCAGGACGGGGTTCAGCACGACTGGTCCTCCTGGGTCAGCAACAGGTTGCCCCACCGGTCCACGTCGCAGGTGAAACCGGGGTGTACCGGCACCGTCGAGCCGTACTCCTCGATGACGGCGGGGCCCTGGACACGGTCGCCGTGTCTCAGAGTTCTGCGACTGTAGATAGCTGCTTCAACCGGCATGTCGCCGAACCAGACCTGGCGGACTCGGGCCGGTTCGGGCGATCCGTCGGTTCGGGCCGGCACCTCGCTGATTTCGGGGCGCGTGATCGGCCCGATCCCGGTGACGCGGAGGTTCACCCATTCCACGACCTGGCGTTCGTCACCCCGGAATGAGTACCCGTACATGGCCTCGTGGGCGGCATGGAAGGCTTCCACCACGCTCTCGGTGGCGAAGTCTCCGTCGGGTACCGGGACGCGCACTTCGTAGGCCTGTCCGAAGTAGCGAAGGTCGGCGCTGCGCTTGAATACCTGCTCGGGCTCCTCGAAGCCTTCGGCGTGCAGCGCCTTCGATGCGGATGCCTGGAGGTCGCCGAACAGGGTTCGTACTCGCGCCACGTCGATGCGGTCGTGGCGGCGGACGTAGGTCTGGACGTAGTCGTTGCGCACATCGACCGTGAGCAGGCCGAACGCCGAGACATTGCCAGGGTCCGGCGGGACGAGTACCCCTTGCACACCGAGGATGTCGACAAGACGACAAGCCAACAATGCGCCGGAGCCGCCGAACGCGGTGAGCTGGAAGTCGCGGACGTCCAGCCCGCGCTTCACCGTCACCTGTCGCAGAGCATTGGCTTGGTTCCACGCCGAGATCTCCAGGATCCCGGCCGCAACCGCCTCCTCGGTCATGCCGAGCTTGCCGCCGAGCCCGGCCAGGCCCGCGCGGGCCGCCTCCCGGTCCAGCGGGACCTCGCCGCCGAGCAGGCCGGCGGGGATGCGGCCCAGGACCAGGTGCGCGTCGGTGACCGTGACCTCCGTGCCGCCGCGGCCGTAGCAGACCGGGCCGGGATCGGCGCCGGCCGAGCGCGGGCCGACTTTGAGCATGCCCTCCGGTGACAGCCAGGCGATCGAGCCGCCGCCGGCGCCGACCGTGACGACGTCGATCATCGGGATCTTCGACGGGTAGCCGCCGACGCCGCCCTCGGTGGTGACGGCCGGCTCGCCGTGCAGGACGACGGCGACGTCGGTCGAGGTGCCGCCGCCGTCGAGGGTCAGGATGCGGTCGAAGCCGGCGTGCGCGGAGATGAGGGCCGCGCCGAGGGCTCCGGCGGCCGGTCCGGACAGGACGGTGGTGACCGGTTGGCGGACCACTTCCTCAGCAGAAAGGACGCCGCCGTTGGACTTCATGACGTAGAAGGGGATGCGGCGAGCGTTGTTCCGAGCGTTGTCCGGCAAGGGATTCAGCGCGTCCAGGCGTGCGCGGATGCGGCCGACATAGCCGGACACGGTCGGTTTCACCGCGGCGTCGACGAGCGTGGTCATCGACCGCTCGTACTCGCGGTACTCGGGCAGAACGTCGGAGGATATCGACACGGCGGCCTCGGGGAACTCTGCTTCGAGGACTTCGCGCATCGCTTGTTCGTGTTCTGCGTTGGCGTAGGAGTGCAGGAAGGACACGCCGATGGAGCGGACGCCTGCCGCTTTCAGGTGGCGCGCGGCTTCCTTGGCGTCGGCGGTGCTGAAGGGGCGGACCTCTTGGCCGTCGGCGTCGAGGCGGCCGCCGACGCCGCGGACCAGGTCGGCGGGGACGATGCGGGGCGGCTTGACCCAGAAGTAGCTGTTGCCGTAGCCGTCGGGGACGGACTGGCGGGCGATCTCCAGCAGGTGTTCGAACCCCGCGGTGGTGATGAAGCCGAGCCGGTCGACCTTGCCCTGCAGGAGTTGGTTGGTGGCGACGGTGGTGCCGTGGCTGACGACGGCGATGTCCTCGGGAGTCGCGTCGAGAAGTGTCAGGGCTTTGCGGACCGCCACGATGAAGCCCTCCGAGGGATCTGCGGGGGTCGAGGGGACCTTGCCGGCCACGGCTCGGCCGGTCTGGTCGTCGATCGCCACGACGTCGGTGAACGTCCCGCCGGTGTCGATGCCGATCCGGATCATGCATCGCCCCCGGGTTCTCCGAGACGGAACGGTGTCCGCGCCTCGCTGATCAGGTCCTTCTGGTACTTGTCGAGCAGGTGCAGGTTGCGCTCGGCGAGGTGGTCGAAGGTCTGCGCGCGGTCGGAGCCGGGTGTCAGGGTTCGCATGGCGTCGGCGGGGTCCAGGCGTGCCGCGACCCAGCCTTCGTGCGAGGCGGCGCGGGCCACGACCTCCGCGGTCGGCGTGACGATGAGGGAGTTGCCGAAGTAGTGGACGCCGGCCGGGTCGGTGCCGGTGGCGTTGGCGCCGATGACGTAGACGTGGTTGTCGTAGGCGCGGGCCCGGGTTGTCAGATCCCAGATATCGGCGGAGCGGAGCAGGGCCGAGGGCCGGCAGACGATCTCGGCACCGCGCACCGCCTGGATGCGGAAGAGCTCGGGGAAGTCGCCGTCGAAGCAGACGGCCAGGCCGATGCGGCCGAGGTCGGTGTCGACGACGGTGACGGAGTCGCCGGGCGTGACCCACTCCGTCTCGCCGGGGAAGAGATGCGTCTTGCGGTAGACGCCGCGGATGTCGCCGGCGGGATCGATGAGCAGCGCGGAGTTGTAGACGACGCCGCGCACCTCGCCGCGCTCGTAGGTGCAGTGCACGACGTGGACGCCGAGGCGGCGCGCGGCCTGCTGCACCGGCTCGGTGGTCGGTCCGGGGACGGGGCTCATCAGGTCCCAGAGTTCCTCGGCCGGGATTCCCGGAGTGAAGCCGGTGGTGACGGCCTCGGGCAGGACGAGCAACTCGGCGCCGGTCGCACCGACACAGCGCTCGATGAGCTCGACGGCGCGGTTGAGGTTCTCCGCGACGCTGTTGGCGGTGAGCGGACCGGGGTGCGGCGCGAGTTGGAGGGCGGCTGCGGTCAGCGGGCGCATGGGGCGGCTCCGGGGGTTCTGGGGCGAAGCGCTTCAGCGGGCGCCGCGGCGCGGTGGGTACCGGTAAGGCCACGATGGGGGGATACGCCGACACCATTGATGATCGGAGCGTGGCGATGCACATCCCGGCTGTGAAGCGCTCCAGTCTTGCGATGGCACGTGCCCGAAGCCGCGCCGCGCGCCGTCATCGTGGCCCCCGGCGGCCGCTCAGGCGGCCCATCAGGTAGCCGAGCACCACGCCGCTCAGGGCCGCGGCCGCGCCGACGAGGCCCGCCGACAGCGCCACCGCGGCGTTGGAGGAACCCGGTTGGCCCGGCGGTGCGGCGATCGGGAAGGCCGCGACGGGTCCGGAGACCGGCTGCACCACGGTGGTCGGGGTGGTCGCGGTGGTCGCGGCCGCGGTCGGCACCAGCTCGGCCGGCTCGCCGGTCACAGCACCGACCACAGCTCCGGCCACCGCGCCGCGCTCCCGCGCCAGGACGCCGTCCATGCCGGTGAAGAACTGCCCCGCGAGCTTGCGGGCCACGCCACCGAGCATCCGCTGTCCGACGCCGCCGACCACGCCGCCGATCACCGCGTCGGCGTCGTACTCGACCCGGGTGCGGGCGTCGGCCTCGTCGACCAGCAGCATCCGGCACTCGGCCGAGACCGTGCCCGGGGCGCCGGCGCCGGAGGCGCGCAGGGTGAACGAGCGCGGCGCGGACTGGTCCGCGAGCTCCACGCGGCCCTTGTACGTGCCCTTGATCGAGCCCACGCCGACCGTGACCACCATGTCGTACACGTCGGGCGCGACCAACTCCAGGCGCTCGCAACCGGGGATGGCCGCGGCCAGCGTCCGTGGATCCGTCAGCGCTTCGTAGACCCGCCCCACCTCGGCGTTGAGAACCGAGCTCCCGGAGACCTTCACGCGCTCACCTGTTCCTTCCCCGTCTCGCGCGTCGTGCGCGTCTTCCGCAGTTCGTACAGCTCGCTCGGCGAGATCGGCATCCGCCGCAGGCTCAGCCCCTCGGCGTCCTCGATCGCCGAGGCGACGGCCGCCGAGGTCGGGATCACCCCGGCCTCGCCGGCGCCCTTCAACCCCAGGGGGTTCACTCCCGAGGCCGTGACCATGTGCGCCGTCTGGATGTGCGGCACTTCCGTGGCGAACGGGATCAGGAAGTCCATGTAGGAGGCGTTCACCAGCTGGCCGGCGTCGTCGTAGACGATCCGCTCGTACAACGCTCCCCCGACGCCCTGCGCGACGCCGCCGTGCACCTGCCCCTCGACGATGCGCGGGTTCACGACGACACCGCAGTCGTGCACGACGCAGTACCTCAGGATCCGGATATCAGCGGTCTCCGGGTCGGTCTCGACCACGACGCCGTGCGCCCCGGCTGCGAACGTCGAGCGCTCCGGCATGTAGTAGCCGGTCGCCTCCAGGCCCGGTTCGTCGCCGGTGCCGACGGCCGCCGCGAACTGCGTGGCCGCCTTCGCCGCCTCGTCGAAGGCGTAGCGCAGCGGGTTCGACAGGACGGCGACCGTGCGCAGGTCGATCGAAACCGTGGGTTCGTCGCGGCGGCGCACGGTCCCGTCGACGAGTTCCAGGTCCGCCGGATCGGCGCCGCCGCCCAGCGCCGCCGCCGCGATCCGCTTCGCTTTCTCGGCGACCTTGCCGGCGGCGATGGCTACGGCGTTCCCGCTCGTCACGATGGCGCGCGAGGCGAATGTCCCCACCGCGTACTTGAACCGGCGCGTGTCGCCGGTGATGACGGTGACGTTCGCGACGCCGACTCCCAGCACGTCAGCGGCGATCTGCGCCAAGGATGTGTAGTGTCCCTGGCCCTGTGTCGTCAGCCCTGTGGAGACAACGATTTCGCCGGTCGTCTCCACCTTCACGTGCGCGCCTTCGTAGGGGCCCATGCCGGTGCCCTCGACGTACGCCCCGATGCCGATCCCGATCCGGCGGCCTTCCGCCGCGGCCGCCGCGCGCTCGGCCTCGAAGCCGTCCCAGCCGACCAGCTCACGGATCATCCGCAGCATCGTCGGGTAGTCGCCCGAGTCGTAGATCAGCGGACGGCCGTCCTGGAAGACCAGGCCCTGGTCGTAGGGCATCTCCTCGGGCTGGATCAGGTTGGCCTCGCGCACCGCCAGCCGGTCCAGGCCCAGGTATTCGGCGATGGCGTCCATGGTCCGCTCCATCGCGAACACGCCCTGGGGCCGTCCCGCGCCCCGGTAGGGGGTGACGATGACAGTGTTCGTATACAGCGAGGTGAACTCGACCCGGTACGCGCCGACCTTGTACGGCCCCAGCAGCTGCGTGGACGTCACGATCGGCACGATGATCCCGTAGGGCACGTACGCGCCGTTGTCGTGCCAGATCTCGACGCTGAGCCCGCGCAGCCGGCCGTCGCCGTCGAACCCGACCTCGACGTGCTGCTGCTGCCCGCGCTCGTGGGCGCTGGAGATGAAGTGCTCGCGCCGGTCCTCGACCCACTTCACGTCCCGGCCCAGCTTCATCGCGGCCCACGGGACCAGGATCTCCTCGGGCCAGGGATGCACGATCTTCACGCCGAACCCGCCGCCGACGTCGGGGGTGATCACCTCGACGCGGTCCGGGGGCAGCTCCAGCTTGGCCGCCACGGCCAGGCGGACGCTCGTCGAGGTCTGCGTCGAGGTGTGGACTCGCAGGGTTCTGTCGTCGGCGTCCCAATGCGCCAGAACACCTTTGCCCTCCATCGGCATCGAGGCGCTGCGCTCGATCTTCAGGTCCAGCGAGAGGCGGTGCGGAGCGGCGGCGATGGCTTCGTGGGCGTCGCCTTTGCCGTTGGTCTGCACGCTGTGTGCGGCGACGTTGCCCGGCACCTCGTCGTGCACCAGCCGCTGTGCCGCTCTGGCCTGGTCGATGCCCACGACCGGCGGCAGGTCCTCGTACGTGACCACGATCCGCTCGGCCGCGTCCTCGGCGATGTAGCGGTCGGTAGCGACCACCATGACCACCGCCTCGCCGACGTGGTTGACCTCGTCCTTGGCCAGGCAGTACGGGGTGCGGGGGTGGGTGAGGTCGGGGTGCGGGATCAGCAGCGGGAGCGGTTCGGCGATGCGGCCGGGCAGGTCCTCGTAGGTGTAGACGGCGACGAGGCCTTCGACGTCCAGCGCGTCGGTGACGTCGATGTCCGCGATGCGCGCGTGCGCGTTGGGGCTGCGGACGAAGGCTGCCGCTAGAGCGCCTCGGCCGAGGTCGTCGACGTAGCGGCCGTCGCCTCTCAGGAGCCTGGGATCCTCTTTGCGGACCAGCGGTTGGCCGACGAGCTTGTCACTCATGCGGTGCCTCTCGCTCGCTCTTAATCTCCGCAGCGCGAAGGACCGCCGCGACGATGTTCTGGTAGCCGGTGCAGCGGCACAGGTTCCCGCCGATCGCTTCGCGTGCCTCCTCCTCGGTGGGCTTGGGGTTCTCCTCCAGGTAGGCGGTGATCGTCGTGATGAAGCCGGGGGTGCAGAATCCGCATTGCAGGCCGTGGCATTCCTGGAAGGCCTGCTGCACCGGGCCGAGTTCGCCGCCGGGATCGCAGCATCCTTCGACGGTGGTGATCGCGTGGCCGTCGACCGAGACCGCGAAGATGAGGCAGGAGCGGACCGGTACGTCGTCCAGCAGGACGGTGCAGGCGCCGCAGACGCCGTGTTCGCAGCCGAGATGCGTGCCGGTGAGGCCGAGGTCCATGCGCAGGAAGTCGGCCAGCAGGCGTCGGGCCGGGGTCTCGCCGCGTCGGGTGACGCCGTTGACCGTGACAGTGATCTGATGCAGTTGCTCGGTCACGGTGCCACCGCCTCATAGGCCGCCTTCAGGGAGCGCGCGGTCAGGACGCGTGCCAGATGCCTGCGATACTCGGCGGTCGCGTGGATGTCGTCCTCGGGGTCGAGCTGGTCGGCGGCGTGTTCGGCGGCGGCGTCCCAGTCGGCGCCCGCGGCGGTGACGTCCACGACCTGCGGCACCGGCCCCACACCGATGTACACCGCCTTCGCGGAGGTCACGGCGCCGGACTCGTCGACGCGGACCGCGGTTCCGACTCCGCACATCGCGTAGTCGCCGTTGCGTCGTGACAGTTCGCGCCAGTCGGTTCCGGTGCGGCCTTTGGGTTTCGGGAAGTAGGCCTCGACGGCCAGCTCGTCTTCTTCGCAGGCCGACTCCATCGGTCCGACGAAGAAGTCGGCCGCCTTGACGACCCGTTCCCCGGCGCGCTCGGAGCGCAGGAGCACTTCGCCGTCGAGGAGCAGCAGCACCGCGGGCATCTCAGCACACGGATCCGCGTGCACGAGGCTGCCGACGGTCGTGCCGCGGTTGCGGATCGTCGGGTGCGCGACGGTTCTCACGGCCTGGCGTAACAGGGGGACGGCTTCGAAGGCGTGGGTGGCGCGTTCGACGTCCGCGTGCCGGGCCAGCGCGCCGACCCGGACGCCTTCCAGGTCCGTGCGCACGTAGGCGAGCTCGTCCAGGCGGTTCACGTCGATCAGCCGCGCGGGCGCCGTCAGCCGCATGTTCAGCATCGGCACCAGGCTCTGGCCGCCGGCCAGGACCTTCGCGTGTCCGCCGTGTTCCGCCAACAACCGCACGGCCTCGTCGACCGTGTCCGGGCCGTGATACTCCACCGGCGGGGGCTTCATGGAGGCATCCTCTTCTCGCCGAAAGGGTCACGGCGACGTCGACTTCTGCCGAACGCCGCCGCGATCGCTGGCTGAACTTGCCCAAGGAAGGTGCACGAGGGGCATGTCGCCGCGCTTCCTGCCTGCCTGTCGCTGTTTACTCCTGGGGTTTTACCCCGCTCGGGGGGCCCGATGCTTCGGTTGGGCCGTCCGCGTCGGGCGCTGTGGCTGTCTCGACTGTCCCGGTTGTCCCGGCCAGTGCGGGGGTCTTCAGATGCGGCGGGGCGATGAGGCGGGCGGCGTGGTAGCAGACGATGGTCACGATGGTGCCGAGCGCGATCCCGGACAGCGAGAAGTTGTCGCTGAACTTCAGGCTGGTGTTGCCGATGCCGATGATGACGCCGGCCGCGATCGGCACCAGGTTCAGCGGGTTGCCGAAGTCCACCCGGTTCTCGGTCCAGATCTTGACGCCGAGCAGGCCGATCATGCCGTAGAGGACCACGGTGATGCCGCCGAGGACGCCGCCGGGGGTGGCCGCGACCAGGGCGCCGAACTTGGGTGAGAGGCCGAACAGGATGGCCACGAGGGCGGCGACGTAGTAGGCGGCCGTGGAGTAGACGCGGGTGGCGGCCATGACACCGATGTTCTCGGCGTAGGTGGTGGTCGGGGAGCCGCCGAAGGTGCTGGCCACGACGGTGCCGAAACCGTCGGCGGCGATGGCGCGGCCCATGTACGGGTCGAGGTCGTCGCCGGTCATCTCAGCGACCGCCTTGACGTGCCCGGTGTTCTCGGCGACCAGCGCGATCACCGCCGGGAGGACGAGCAGGATGAAGGCCCACTTGAACTCCGGGAAGTGCCAGCCGGCGATCTGGTGCGTGCCGACGCCGCTGGTCTTGTTCGGGAAGCCGATCCACTTGGCGGCTTTCAGGGCGTCGAAGTTGACGCGCCAGTGCGTGGTGTCGTGGCCGGCGCCGGAGTCGTAGGACGTGATCCTGCCGAAGATCTGGTCGGCGATCCAGGACAGCGCGTAGCCGAACACCAGCGCGACGAAGATCGCTATCCGACCGAGGAAGCCCCGGACGCCGACCATGATGCCGATCGCCACCAGCATGGTGATCAGCGCGATCCACTGGTCCTGCGGCCAGTAGACGTTCGCCACGACCGGTGCCAGGTTGAAGCCGATCAGGAGGACGACCGCGCCGGTCACGACCGGGGGCAGGACGGCGTGGATGATCTGCGCGCCGAGGAAGTGGATCAGGACCCCGACGACCAGCAGGACGCCGCCGGCGATCAGGATGGCGCCGGTGACGTGCTGGTCGTCGCCGCCCTGCGCGCGGATGGCCGCGACGCCGCCGACGAAGCTCGCGGAGGTGCCGAGGTAGCTGGGGACCTTGTTCTTGACGATCAGCAGGAAGCAGATCGTGGCGATCCCGCTCATCATTATGGCCAGCTGCGGATTCAGGCCCATGACCAGGGGGAAGACGAACGTGGCGCCGAACATCGCGACGACGTGCTGCGCGCCGAGGCCGACCGTGCGCGGCCAGGACAGGCGCTCGTCGGGGCGGACGACGGAGCCCGGTGGTGGAGTCTTGCCTTCGTATGCGACCCGCCAGCCCAATGTCATGGAGCGGACTGTAGCCACGGTGTGACCGGGGTCACAAGTACCCTCTGGTTACCTCTTTCGCAGGTCGCACGGTTGTGAGGTTCACAGTCCTCGCATGTGGAGGATACGGAGAGCGACCGAAAGGTCGAGACGGAGATCGGGGCGTTCCATGAACGGCCCGACGAGGCGCTCGATCTTGCCGATGCGGTATCGCAGGGTGTTGTAGTGGAAGTGCAGGCGGCGGGCGGCCTCGGCGACGTTCAGATTGGTGTCGAGGAGGACTTCCAGCGTGGTGCGCAGGTCCTCGGCGTCCGGGTCGCCGTCGGCGGCCAGGCCCTTGAGTGTTTGGCGGGCGAAGTCGCGGAGTTCGTCGGGGTCGGGGACCAGGGAGAGCAGGCGGTAGACGCCGAGGGCGTCGAAGTGGGCGACGGAGCCGGGGCCGTTGAGTCGGCGGCCGATGCGGACCGCGCGGCGCGCCTCCTCGTAGGCGGCGGGAAGGTCGGCAACGCCTGCCACGCGGCGGGAGACGCCGGTGGAGAAGGTGCGGCGGCCGCCTCCGCCGGTGCCGGAGACCTCGGCGATGAGGCTTTTGACGAGGGGGTCGGGGTCGTCGCCGGTTTTGAGGACGACGACGACTTCCTGGTTGAAGCCGGCCACGGGGTTGGTGCGGTCGCGGGCGGCGACGACGGTTTGCCAGGCGGCGGCGAAGCGTTCGCGGGCGGGGCGGAGGGCGTGTTGGGAGGCGGGGAGGACGGACTGGCCGGGGTCTAGTTCGGCTACCAGGACGATGAGGTGGGGGGTGGGGCGGGGGGCGGGAGCTTGAGGTGTGGAGCCGGGGGTGTTGCGGCCGACGGCGTTGGTGGTCTCGTCGGTGGCGGCCTGCGTCGCGGCGCCGGCGAGAGTCGCGATGGAGTCGCTGACAGAGGTCTGAGCAGCGACCGCGCCGGATCCGCTGGTGGCGGCCGCTCCGTATAGTCCTGATAGTCCTGATAGTCCTGTCGCCCTGGTGCCGTTCTGGGGGCGGCCGGCTGGTGCGCGTCCCGGGCTGATGTCCCAGCCGAGCGTCGCGGCGTGGGTGGCGGCGGACTGCAGGTCCTCCAGGCGTCCGGTCAACAGGTCCCGGAGGAAGTCGGCGCGGTACTTGTCCTCGACCGCGGCCACCGCCAGCTGCTTGACCACGGACAGCGCGGCGACTGTGGCGGCGCGTTCGAGCGCTGCGACGTCGGAGGCGTCGAACGCGCGGCGTCCGGCGAAGGCGACCAGCCGGCCGTGGTCGACGCGTCCGGCGACGATCGGGACCAGCGCGTGCTGCGTGCCGTGGTGCGCGGTCAGGCCGGGCTGCTCGGCCTCGGTGCGCAGCCGGTGGTCCGCGTCGGGGCCGGGGGCGGCGTCGAAGCAGGGCAGGTGGCGGACGGCGTCGGCGCCGTGCTCGGCCAGCACGCGGCCGTCGGGCGTGGTGACCAGGACCGGGCCGCCGAGCAGGTTCGCCAGCTCGGCGGCGAGCTCGGCCAGGCCGCCGCCCTCCAGCGCGATCTGGGCCAGCGTGCGGTGGACGTGGTCGGCGCGGGCCAGGACGGCGGACTGGCGGTCGAGGACGTCGGACAGGACGTCGGTGAGGATGTCGTCGAAGGCCACACCCTCGGGGAGCTCGATCACCGGGAAGCCGAGCGCGTCGGCGGCGGCGAGGAGCTCGGGCGGGAGGTCGCCGAGGTAGCGGTGCGGCTTGATGGCGATGGCGGACAGGCCCGCGCGGTCGAGGTCGCCGATCAGGTCGGTGAGCGGCGAGGGCGAGTGGCGCAGGGGGTAGCCGGTGGTGAGGAGGAGCTCCTTGGGTTTGACCCAGGGGAGGATGTCGGGGACCTCCATCACGTTGACGCGTTCCACGACGCGGTCGTGGCCGGCGTGGCCGGCGACGATGCGGGCGCCGGCCAGGGCGGGGAGGGCCAGGGCTTGGGTGACGGTGAGGCCTATGGTGGTGGGAGTGGGGGTCGCTGCGGTGGTCGCTGCGGTGGTCGCCTTCGATTCACCGGCTTCGACGGATCCGGTCTCGGCTCCGGTCTCGGCTCCGGTCTCGGCTTCTGTCCCCGTCCCGGTCTCGGAGCTTCGCGACCTTGGGGCCGCGCCCGAACCCAGTTCCGTCGTCTCCGTCCGCCGTGTCGGTTCTGTCGGCTGTGTCATGCGCTGTCCCCCATTCGCCTTGGCCGCCTCGCTTGGCGATGTGGATATCTGCGAAGCTCTGGCGCCGTCCTTGTCAGGATTGCCCATGCCCGGACAGTAGCCCCGAGGTCTAGCGTCGCGACAGGCCCTCGCGGAAAGGATCGATGCCGGTGTCGGTGCCAGTGGGAGGCGGAGCGGTCGAAGGCGCGGCGGTCGAGCACGTCGAAGTGCGGCGCGGGGAGTACCACGACTCGGTGACGCTGATGCTCGCCGGACGCGCGGTCGCCGGGGTCGCGGGCGCGGAGCGCGTGCTGGTGGCGATGGCGACGGAGCTGAACGTCGCGCTGCTGTCGGAACTGGGGTACGCGGCGCTGGCCGACGTTGGACCGGCCGACCTCATTGTGGCCTTCACCTGCGCTTCCGCACCCTCGGAGTCGGCGGCGCTGGAAGCCCTGACCGCCTCGCTCACTCCGGCTGCCGCCTCCGCATCGCAGCCCGGTGGCTCCATCACAGCCCCCGGACATCCGCACCCCGACCAGCCCGGCAACCCGGCCCCCCGCACCACGGCCGGCGCGCTAGGCCGAACGAGTGCACCCATCACCCTGATCTCCACGCCCGGACTTGCCTCCGTCACAGAGGCCATGGAATCATTGGAATACGGCGCATCACCGATCATTTTCAGCGATAACATCCCTATTGAGTACGAAGTACGACTCAAGGATGAAGCACGACGACGCGGCCTGCTGGTCATGGGCCCCGACTGCGGCACCGTCGTCCTCCACGGAACCGGCCTGGGCTTTGCGAACGTGACCCGCCCGGGCCCCATCAGCCTCGTAGCGGCCTCCGGCACCGGAGCCCAGGAACTGATGGCCCTCCTCGACGCGGCAGGCGCCGGCATCCGCCACTGCCTCGGCGTGGGCGGCCGCGACCTGACCGAACAGGTGGCGGGCCGCTCGACCCTGGCAGCGCTGACAGCACTCGCGGAAGACCCGGAAACAGAACTCATCACGGTGGTCTCCAAACCACCGCACCCCACCATCGCCGCCCGCATCAAAGCCCACGCGGCAACGCTCCCCAAACCCGTCCACTTCGCCTTCGTAGGCCCCGACCACCCCACCCTGACCGAGTCGGCGGAACGGATCCTCACCGCCCTCGGCCAGGCAGCGCCCCCGCAATGGCCCCACTGGCCCCCAACCACGACACCCACGACACCCAGCGAGGAGGACACCACGCCCGGCGCGGCGCCGACCCGCGCCCACACCAGCACCCGCGCCGCCACGATCCGCGGCCTGTTCAGCGGCGGCACGCTGCGCGCGGAGGCTGAGGCTGTGCTGCTGCGCGGCGGTGCGCGGAAGATCGACTGGCAGGCTTCGGGTGGGTGGGGGGAAGGGGAAAGCGGAAGACTGCCAACGCCCGCCGCCGACGCTGACGGAGCACTCGGCGCGGCTGACGCTGGCCAGACCGAGGCCATGCGCACGCACGCCGCGGACGATGTGCACGGCACGGCCGCCGCACCCACGGCTGCCGCCAGCCAGACCGAGGCCGCGTTCACGCAAACACGCACGCCGGACATTGACGGCTGCGCCAGCGTGGGCGCTGCACTCACGGCTGCGGCTGACGCAGCGGGGGCTGGGCGGACGCACGCCACGAGCGCCGGCCATGCAGTCAACGCTGCTCACGCTGATCTGGCCGGGGTCGACACCCACACCGGGGTCGTCGGCAGTGCGCTCGGCACCGCTGACACTAAACAGACCGACACGACTCACGCCGCCGACGATGCGCACGGCGCGGTCGCCGCGCGCACGGCTGCCGCTGACGAGACGGGGGTCGGGCGGACGCACGCCAAGAGCACAAGTGCGGTCGGCACAGCTGACGCTGCCCAGACTGAGACCGCGCATACGCACGCCGCGAACACGGACAGCCCCGCCGGCGCGGCCGCCGCACGCACGATTGCCGCTGACAAGACGGGGGCTGGGCGGACGCGTGCCAGGAGCACAAGTGCGATCGGCACAGCTGACGCTGACCAGACCGAGACGGTGCATACGCACGCTGCGGACACGGGCACTCTCGCCAGCGCGGCCGCCGCGCACACGGCTGCCGCAGATTCGAACCGCGCTGCCGTCGCGTTCGACCTCACCGACTTCGGTGATGACGCCTACACCCGCGGGCGGCCGCATCCGATGATCGACAACACGCTGCGGTTGCGGGCTGTCGCGGATGCGGGTGGGGATGCGCGGGTGGGGGTGCTGCTGCTGGATGTGGTGTTGGGGCGGGGGGCGCATGCGGATCCGGCGCGGGAGGTTGCTGCGGCGGTTGCCGGGGTGCGGGGGGTGCGGCCGGAGGTGGCGGTGGTTGTTTCGTTGTGTGGGACGGGTGGGGATCCGCAGGGGTTGGTGGGGCAGGCGGAGGTGTTGGCGGGGGCTGGGGCTTGGGTCTTCTTGTCGAATGCTGAGGCTGCGGGGGCGGCCGCGGTTTTGGCACGGGGTGGGGTGCCGGGTGGGGCTGTTGATCGTCACTGATCGCTACGACTGGCAGGACGTCGATGTCATTGCTCGAAGAATCTGGGTCCGCGATGCCTGACGGCGGTGTGTCCGACGGCGCCGAGTCTGCTCCGCCGGTTGCGCGGCTTGCTCCTACGCATGTTGTCGCGGCTGGTGTCGCGGGGTTCGCCGACGATCTTGTGGCGCAGGGGGTGGCGGTGACGCGGGTCGACTGGCGGCCGCCGCCGGTGGGGACTGAGGGCGACCTCGCCGATGTCGCGCTGGATCGGCGGCGGGGTGCGGCCAATGCGCTGGCCGTGCGGCGGATGCTGGCGGCGGGGGCCGAGTTGGTGGATGTGCGGCCGGCGCGGGAGGTGCTCGGGCTGGTGCCGGGGCAGTTTCTGCATGCGGGGCCGCCGATCGGGTGGGAGCGGGCTTCGGGGCCGTTGCGGGGTGCGCTGATCGGGGCGGCTCTGTTCGAGGGGCTGGTGAAGACGCCGGACGAGGCTGAGGCCTGGTTCGCCGGGACCGGAACTAGAACTAGAACTAGAACTAGTGACGACGCGCGCGAGGGCGGCGGCAGCGGCAACAGAAGCAGCGATAGTCCTGCTGGCGGCGGCGGTCGCGACCGTGACGAAAACCACGGCGGCGGCATCAGCAGCAGTCCTGCTGGCGGCGGCGGTCGCGACGGCCTTGAAGGCCGCAGCGGTGGAGGGCGCGGGGGCGAGAACGGCGGCGGCCATGGAGACAGCGCCGCCGCCGGAACCACCGCACCCGAGCTGGCGCCGTGCCACCATCGCGGCGGGGTGGGGCCGATGGCGGGCGTCGTGTCGCCGAGTATGTGGCTCTTCGAGCTGCGGGATCCGGTTTCGGGGGGTGCCGCTTGGTGCAGCCTGAATGAGGGGCTTGGCAAGGTGCTGCGGTATGGCGCTTTCGGGCCTGAGGTCGTTGTGCGGTTGCGGTGGATGTCTTCTGTTCTTGGGCCGGTGTTGCAGCGGGCTGTGCGGCGGCGGGGGGTGGTGGATGTGAAGGCGATCGTTGCTCAGATGCTGCACATGGGTGATGAGGGGCACAACCGGAATCGGGCGGGGACGCTCATGCTGCTGCGGGAGTTGTTGCCTTCGATGATTGAGAACGGGGAGGATGCGCGGGAGTTGGCCGAGGTCGTGCGTTTCGTTTCCGGGAACGATCACTTCTTCCTCAACCTCGTGATGCCCGCGTGCAAGCTTGCGGCGCAGGCTGCGGCGGGAGTGCCGGGCAGCACGGTGGTGACTGTGATGGCGCGGAACGGGACCGACTTCGGGATTCAGACCTCGGGGACCGGGGATCGGTGGTTCACCGCGCCGGCGAATACGCCTGAGGGGCTTTTTCTTGCCGGGTATGGCGCTGAGGATGCCAATCCGGATATCGGGGACTCCGCCATCACCGAGACGGCGGGGGTCGGGGGGTTCGCCATGGCCGCCGCACCGGCGATCGCGCGGTTGGTCGGGGGGACGGCCGCTAGTGCGGTGGCGACCACGCGGCTGATGTACGAGATCACGCTCGGCGAGAACCCCGCGTTCACGGTGCCGGCGCTCGACTTCCGGGGGACGCCGACCGCGATCGATGTCAGCCGGGTGGTGCGGACCGGGGTGCTGCCGCAGATCAACACCGGGATGGCCGGGCGGGTGGCGGGGACCGGGCAGGTCGGGGCCGGGTTGGTGACGCCGCCGATGGAGTGCTTCACGCAAGCGCTCGGGGCATTGGCGGAACTGGCACGGGCAGAAGAAAAAACAGACAAGAAAACAGAAGAGAAGCAGGCACCGGCGGAAGAGGAAACGGTGCGGGCTGAGAGGGAACCGGCGCGTACGGATGCCGAACTGGCGCCTGGATGGTGAACTACCGCTCGGATAGCGAAGCGGCGGATGTGGTGGTGGGACCACTCCTAGATGCGCGCGGGAAACCGGCGCACGCGGATGGAGTGTCGAGATAGCCCCGAGCCGCCAGCCACCGCCAAATCACCCGAAAACGTAGCACCCACACCCCGCCCGCGCTCCCTACCGCACCCGCCGCAACTGCGCGACGGCGTCCCGGTACGGTGGCGCCGTGCTCAACGCCTTCATACCCATCTGGTTGCTGACCGCGCTCGGCTACCTCACCGCGCGGTTCGATCTGGTGGGGGCGGCGTCCGCCGATGTGGAGGCGGTGCTGGGGCGCTTCGTCTTCCGGGTGGCGATGCCGGCCTCGCTGTTCGGGATGCTGGCGAAGGCTGATCTGCACGCCCTGGCGAACACCTCGATCGTGGCGTTCGGCATCAGCTCGCTGGTGGCCTGCGGGCTCGGGCTGGCGATGGGCACGCGGGTGTTCGGGCGTGACGTCCCCAACGGGGCGGTGGTCGCGATGGCGTCCGGGTACGTCAACTCCGCCAATCTGGGCATCCCGGTGGCGATCCAGGTGCTGGGCAACGCCGTCTTCCTGTCGACCGTGATCCTGTTCAACACCGTGCTCGTGACGCCGATCGTGCTGACGCTCATGGGCCTGAGTGACGGTCCCGCGCCAGGGCTGCGGCAGCGGTTGCGGGGCATAGCCATGCTGCCGGTACACAATCCGATCATCATCGCGTCGGCGTTCGGGGCGTTGGTGTCGGCGACTCACTTCCACGTTCCGGTGGACGTGAGCAGCGCGCTGAGCCTGCTCGGCGGTGCTGCTGTGCCGGTGGCGCTGATCACGCTGGGGATGTCGCTGCACGCTGGCAAGGGCGCCGGTAAGAGGGCCGGTAAGAGTACGGGGAGAGCAGAGGCGCTGGACACTGCGAATCAGGCTAAATTCATAAGAAGCAAGAAGTCGGTCATTACCGAAACTATCGCGTCGATCGCCCTGAAGACGGCCTTCCAACCGGTCCTCGCATACGTCCTCGCGCATTACGTCCTCAACCTCCCGGCCCACGACGTTCTCGCCGTCACCCTCTGCGCCGCCCTCCCCACAGCCCAGAACGTCTTCATCTACGCCAGCGAATACGCCCTCGACACCGTCTTCGCGCGCAACGCCGTGATCTTCTCCACAGTCGCGTCCATGGCAGGCCTCTGGACCGCTGCCGCCCTCTTGAAGTGATCAGCGGAATAGCCCGCCCGGCCGTCGCGCGAGGCGGCGCGCATCACCGGTTCGGGTGAATGCCTCAGCACCGGCCAATCGTCGTATTTACGCCACCAGATCGTCGCGGGAACATCCCGCGAACCCCCTCGAACCCCGGGCCGCCCCGACGCGCCGCAGAGCCTTCCGACCCCTCCCCCGGCCAGAAACACTCGGCAGGTGTCTCAGGCCCCTCAGCGAGGCCCCAGAAGGCGCGGAACGGGGCGCCGTCGGGCGTTCGGGGCGCGGGTTCCGGTGCGTGACGGTGTCGCGACTCGGGCGACCGGAATGCTCGGCTTGCCCCTTTCGCAGGGCTCGGAGGCATTCGCGTGCTTGGCGAGCGCCCGGCGCGGGGCCCGTGTCGCGCGGGCCCGCAACGCCCCAGCGCGGTTCCGGCTACCCGCCGGGCGCCGGGCGCGTGCCTCGTTCGGGTCAATCGCCGTTGTGCCGCAGATCACCCGCGCGTTGGTCGCCATTGGGACGCTTTCGCCCGATTCGGGGGCCCCTCAGCCGGCCTCGAACGGCCTCACCTCGGCCGACATGGGGTGGTTCCCCCACCCCTGAGCTGTGATCTGTCGCCGGGATCCGCCATTATGGGCCACGGCTCCGGCGCCGTCGCGGGCCGTGACCGTACTAGGCAAGGAGAAGTTCCATGGCTCTTCCGACACTGACCCCCGAGCAGCGCGCGGCCGCTCTGGCCAAGGCCGGGGAGGTGCGCCGTGCCCGTTCGGAGATGCTGGCCGACGTCAAGGCCGGGAAGCTGTCCCTGAAGGCGGTGCTCGACCGGGCGGCCAAGGGCGAGGAGATGGTCAAGAAGACGAAGGTGACCGCCCTCATCAAGGCGCTGCCGGGCTACGGCCCGGCCAAGGCGGCCAAGCTGATGGCGGACGCCGAGATCGACGAGAACCGCCGTATCGGCGGCCTCGGCGACCGTCAGCGCCAGGCGCTGCTCGCCGCCACCGCCTGATCCGCCAGGTCGAACCGGACGCGAATCCGGGCGATCTCGCCACGGCGCAGCCGGCCGTCCCCGGACAGGGGACGGCCGGCAATGCCGGGCCGGGAGAGCCGGATGAGGCGCCGCAGGGCGCTTCTGGGCTAGCGTGGGACGCATGACTGACCAGCCCGAGCTGCGAGCCTCGCACGCGGACCGGGACCGGGTCGTGGAGACGCTGCGGATCGCCGCCGGAGACGGCCGGCTGTCCGCCGAGGAGCTCGACGCCCGGCTGGAGGCCGCGCTCACCTCGCGCACCCTCGGGGAGCTGGCGGAGCTCACTTCCGACCTGCCCAGCGCCCCGGACACCGGCGCCGGCTACGGGCTCGGCCAGGGTGCCGCGCCGCCGTCGAAGGACGTGCTCGTCATCGAGCAGAAGGGCGGGCAGTTCGTCCGCACCGGGGCGTGGGTGGTCCCCGGGCGCATCGAGCTGCGACCCAAGATGTGCGACGTCGTCCTGGACTTCAGCGACGCCGTCATCAGCCGCGACACCCTGCGGATCGACGCGGACATGCGGCTGGGCAAGCTGATCATCGTCGCGGGAGCCGGGGTCGAACTCGACATCGACGGCCTGACGCTGGCCTTCTCCAAGGTCCGGAGGCGCGGGGACCGGCGACGCCGCGACGAGGTCGAGCAGGACACGCGGCCGCTGCGGATCGAGATCGTCGGCACCCTGAAATACGGCAAGCTCATCGAGCGGCGGGCCCGGCGGCGACGCCCGGCGCGCTGACGCTGACCGCACGTCGCAGCACCATGGCCGTGCCACCGCAAGGCCTGCTCAACCCGGCGACAAAGGCTTCGCAAGCTCAGAAAACCTCAGCGGACCTCAAGAATTAAGGGACAACCCTTAATCCCCCGGCTGCCGCGCAGAAAATCTTGCTCGGAGCAACTCGCTCAGAACTTCAAGTCCGCCTCGATCGGCCGGTGTGCCTGTTTGGGCCCCACGGCCGGCAGGACGGCGCTGGCGACCGGCGTGAGCCCGCGGGACAGCACGTCGTCCAGCCGGACCACCGGGAACTTCGCCGGCCACGTGAACCCGAACCCGGTCCCGGCCTTGGCCTGCGCCGACACCAGGCCGGTGCCGGAGCCCATCAGCGGCCGGATCTCCCGGTCGGTCTGCGCCACGTCCAGGTCGCCCACCACTATCAGGTTCGGCGACTTCTCCGCCTGCACGTCGTCGACCAGCTGCTCCAGCGCGTCGCCGCGGGCCACGCCGAAGCCGTCGTGCGAGAGCGAGGGCTGCGGCAGGTGCACGGCGTAGACGGTGACGTTCCGGCCCTGGCCGACGTCCACGGTGAACTGCAGCAGCCCGCTGAACTCGCCGGCGGAGCTGCTGTCGGCGGCGCCGGACTGGCTCCCCCCGGAGGGACGGCTGCCGGTCAGGTCCACCGGCTGGCTGGAGTCGATCTTGAAGGTCGACCAGACCACGAACTCGTACATCGCCAGGTGGTACCTGTAGCGGGCCGGCGCGGCCTGGTCGGCGAGCTGGACGTTCTTCGCCATGCCCTGCAGCACGACGATGTCGGCGCCGCGCTGCTGGGCCAGTTGGGCGATGCCGGTCAGATCGGGGGTGGTGTTGTCGCCGGCGGAGACGTTCTGGCTGAGGATCCTGATGTCCGCCGGGCCCGAACCGCCGGTGCGCATCAGGGTCGGGCCGAAGTCGCCGGCCCAGACCGCGCAGGTCAGCAGGCTGATGCCGATCGCCCACTTCTTCAGGCTGAGCAGGGCCACCGGCAGGGCCAGCACGAGCGGGGCGACGGTCCAGGGCAGGAAGGTGTCGACCAGCGAGCCGATGCCCATGAACTCGGGGAGGAAACGGTGGCCGAGCAGGACTGCGAGGACCAGGACGCTGATGATGACGGTCAGCAGGGCCAGTTGGCGGCGGGCTCGGCGCCAGTGCGGCTCGTGCTCCTCGGGGTCCTGGGAGCCGGCGAAGGCCGGGGGCGCGGGAGGCGCCGGTTCGGCGGGCTCGGAGGTGACGATCGGGCCGATGACGGTCGGGGTCTCGTCGGGGCCCGCGGAGATTGCGCGGGTCGCCGAGGTCGCCGGGAAGGCCGTCGGCGCAGGGCTCGACGATGCCGGGGCGGGCGAAACAATGGTGGGCTGGGCCAGGAATGCAGCGGGCGAAGCCGCAGCGCTGGTTTGCCCGGCCCGCGCGCGAGACCCGGCCGCGCTCGCCGCCGCCCAAGCAGGCAGAGCTGCGGCACCGGTTTGCCCTGCCGAAGCAGGCGAAGCCGCAGCAGCGTCGGTCGGTGAAGAAGCACCTGGCGCAGGATCCGGCTTCGCGGGCGCGACCGGAGCAGGAAGACCCGCAGCAGTCGGAGTGCCCGGAGCAGCGGGAGCACTCGGAGTAGCGACCCCCCGGAACGGCGTCGCAGGGCTCTCTCGCCGCTGCGTCGGCACCGCCGCGGACTTCCACGTGGCCGAAGCCTGATCGGCCGCGGAACGGATGATGTCACTGATGGCGAACACCGGCGCCGCGACGGCCACCGCAGTGTTCTGCGGAGCCGGGGCACTCGTGCCGTTGGCCGGCGGTGTCTGCTCGTTGGAGGTGGATATCGCGGAGTCGTCCGCGGGGGCCGCACCGTCGGCGCCCGGAGTACCGTCGGCCGCGTTCTCCGCGCCGCCGTCCCCAGAAGCCTCCACAGCCGCCCCCTGGCCTATCGGCCCCTCGCCGTCCGGGCCGTCCGCGCGCACGTCGGATCCGGCCGAACCAGCCTGAAGTTGATCGAAACGCAAGTCTTCTCGTCCACTCGCCGTGACCAGACCCGACCGTTCCGCGCGCGCCGAGCAGCGTGCACGCGCAAAGGTTACTACCAACGGACGAGTCGTTCGGTCACGGTCCGGTGACTAGAGCAACAACCGTGTCACAACTTCCTGAGACGGCCAACCCGGTTTCGCTCAGAGGCCGGGGGCACCCCAGACCGGGAACCAGCGGCTCAGGTCCGACTCCAGGCGCAGGTCGTTTCCCAGCATGGCCTTGATCTGCAGTTCCAGCGCACCGTCGCGCTGCTCGCCGGCCTGCGGGGCGAAGGGGTAGAACGTGCCGCGCTTGTAGAGGTACACCAGGGCCAGGCGGCGGTCCCGGTCGTCGGTGAAAGACACTAGGGAGCACAGCAGCTGCGGGCCGAAGCCGGTGTCCTGCAGGGAGCTGTTCACCGCGTGCAGGTCGGTCACCAGACCGGCGGTGTCGTCCGGTTCGTGGTGCGAGACCAGCCAGGTGTAGCCGTAGGAGTCGTCGCGCGCCTCGACCTTGGGGCCGTTGCCGGCCGCCAGGAGCGTGGTGATGTCCGACTCGACGTCGTCGAAGGCCCGCCCCTCGGCGCGCTTGAAGCAGACCGAGCCCAGGCCCGTGGGACGGAAGTTGGTCGCCGCCTGCAGAGTCAGGGCCGCCGACGGCAGGCCGAAGAGCTGGTCGAGGTCCGGCTTGACCGGCTTGGTCCGACCGAGCAGCGTGTCCAGGAATCCCATGGCTACCAGCTTGCCTTATCTGACGAGGGTCGCTGCGGGAGGTCCCGCGGTCCGTTCGCTTATCGTGATCGTCTTGTGCAGATCCCCGTGACTAATCCGGATCCTTCCCGGCACGAGCGATCGCGACGCCTGTCGGACGCATACGGCTCGCATCGTGGAAAGCTCGGGTCCGACAGGCGCGGGGGTTGTGCGGGTACTGACGACGGCTCAGCCGCGGCCGATCTCGACCGCCAGCTTCGCCAGCTTCTCCTGGCGGACCTGCAGGGTCGGGTGCGTGGCGAACAGGTTCGCGACGCTGGCGCCCTTGATCGCCGGGGTGAAGAAGAAGGCGTTGAAGGCCTGCTGCTTGCGCAGGTCCTGGGTCGGGATCATGGCCATGTCGCCGGTGATCCGGCCCAGCGCGTTGCTCATCGCCGACGGGTTGCCGGTGAGCAGCGCCCCGGAGCGGTCGGCGGCGAGCTCCCGGTAGCGGGACAGGCCGCGGATCAGCAGGAAGGACAGCATGTAGGTCAGTCCGGAGACGAGCATCACGAAGAACAGCACGGCCGCCGGGCTCTCCTCGTCGTCCCGGCCGCGGTCGGAGAAGCCGCCCCAGAGCCCCATCTCGAAGGTGATGCGGGTGATCAGACCGGACAGGATGCCCAGGAACGAGGCGATGGTCATCACCGCGACGTCCTTGTGCGCGACGTGCGAGAGCTCGTGCGCGAGCACGGCCTCCAGCTCGCGGTCGTCCGGGAGCTTGCGCATCAGGCCGGTGGTCGCGCAGACCACGGTGTTCTTCTGGCTGCGGCCGGCGGCGAAGGCGTTGGGGACGTCGGTGTCCACCAGGCCGACTCGCGGCTTGGGCATGTCGGCCAGCGCGCACAGCCGGTCCAGCACGGCGTGCAGCCGGTGCGCCTCGGCGGAGTCGTTCGGCTGGACGAGCTTGGCGTTCATCGAGAACAGCGCGATCTTGTCGGACAAGAACCACTGCGCGAAGAAGAAACCGCCGATGACGATGATGAGGATCGGCAGCAGGCCCTTGGGCGCGAGGGCCACCGCGACGCCGATGGCGGCGACGTAGACCAGGCCGAGCAGGAACATCACGATGACCATCCGCGATGTCAGCTGCCGGTCCGGCGCGAAACGGGTCCTTGCCACTGGTGGTCTCTCCCTGTTCAACCTGGTTGTTCAACCTGGGGGCGGATATCAACCTGTCAATCGGAGCAACGCCGGGAATCCTCCGGAGGTTCCCGGGCGGGACCGTTCGCGCAGCGAAAGAGACTACCGCCACACCGTGACCGGTGTGACCGGTGTGGCGGTGCGGCGGTAGTCGGGGACCAGCGGGGGTGCGTCCGTACGGGGTACGGATGGCTCGGGTGGCCGGGCCTCAGCCGGGGATGAGCCCTTCCTCGGACATCATCGCCTCGACCTCGTCCAGGGTGGAGTCGGCCATGGGGAGCACGAAGTCGCTCTCCACGAGCCGGTCCAGCGGGATCGGCGTGCCGATCTCGCGCACCCGCTCCAGCAGCGTGTCCAGCGCCAGCCGGAACGCCGCCTCGTCCTTGGCCTGGCAGGTCTCCAGGACCTTGGTGTCCAGGGCGTTCAGCTCGTCGATCGAGCTGTCCGGGACCTCCAGCTGACCTTCGGTGAGAATGCGGACGATCATCGCGCCCCTCCCTCCTTGCGGACCTCCTCGGCGTCGGTGACGTCGCTGTTGGAGGCATTGCCGACCGGGTGCCCGGCTTCCAGCTGCTTGGCCGACGGACCGCCGGCCAGCTCCCGCTTCATGGCCTCCAGCTGGTTGTCGACGTCCGAGCCGGTCGACAGGCGCTCCAGCTCGGTGGTGATGTCGTCCTTGGCCATGCCGGTCGGGTCGTTGAGCGCGCCGGAGGCGAGCAGCTCGTCGATCGCCGAACCGCGGGCCTGCAGCTGCAGGGTCTTGTCCTCGGCGCGCTGGATCGCCATGCCGACGTCGGACATCTCCTCGGAGATGCCGGAGAAGGCCTCGCCGATCCGGGTGGTCGCCTCGGCGGCGGTGTAGGTGGCCTTGATCGTCTCCTTCTTGGTGCGGAAGGCGTCGACCTTGGCCTGCAGCGACTGGGAGGCCCGGGTGAGCTTCTCCTCCTCGGTCTGCAGCTGCGCGTACTGGGTCTGCAGGTCCGTGATCTGCTGCTGGATGCCGCCGCGGCGGGACAGGGCCTCGCGGGCCAGGTCCTCGCGGCCGACCTCCAGAGCCCGGCGGGCCTGGGTCTCGTGCTTGTCGGACTGGTCCTGCAGCTGCTTCATCTGCAGCTCCAGGCGCTTTCGCGAGGTGGCCACGTCGGCGACGCCCCGGCGCACCTTCTGCAGCAGTTCCAGCTGCTTCTGGTACGAAAGGTCGAGCGTCTCGCGCGGGTCCTCGTACTTGTCCAGCGCCTTGTTGGCCTTGGCCTGGAAGATCAACTTCATGCGCTTCATGACGCCAGCCATGGGCTCTGCCGCGCCCCCTTCACGTCCTCGTGTGGCCGACTCCGGTCCGCGTGCGGATCGTGGTGAATGTCGTCCAACTTTGTGGTCCTGGTCAGGACTTACCATACGGCCCGCCACCCCTTCTCGGCACCTACTGAAGGCCATGGCTTCGCCGTGTGAAACGTCATGGGTCCGGACCGTGGCTTCGTGGTCGCGGAGCCGTGGCCTTAGAGTCTTCCCGTGTTCCGGAAGCAGAAATCCACCGATGAGGCCGACCAGGCCACGTCCGAGCAGGAGTCGAACTCCGCTCTGGACGAGGCACGGGCCGCCAAGGGCCGTCCCACGCCCACCCGCCGCGAGGCCGAGCTGGCCCGCAAGCAGCGGCTGTCCGGCATCAGCTCCGATCCGAAGAAGGCCAAGCGCCAGGCGCGCCAGCGCGACTTCGACGCGGCCACCGAACGGCAGCACGGCGGGCCGGTGAAGGCGTTCGCCCGCGACTACGTCGACTCCCGCTTCCGGATCGCCGAGTTCTTCATCATCTTCGCCGTACTGCTGTTCGTGGTGGCCTCGGTCCCCTCGGTGGCGCTGCTGTCGGTGGTGCTGTGGCTGGTGATGCTGGTGGCCATCGTGTTCGACTCGGTGCTGCTGGTGCGCGGGGTGAAGAAGGAGGCGCACAAGCGCTTCCCCGACGCCGACCTGGGCCGCCTGGGCTGGTACTCGCTCATGCGTTCGATGCAGTTCCGCAAGTGGCGGCTGCCCAAGCCGCGGTTGAAGCGCGGCGAGAAGTTCTAGGCCTCCAGCCGGAGTCGTAGGCTGACGACCATGGAATTCCGTCATCTCGGCCGCTCCGGCCTGATCATCAGCGAGATCGCCTACGGCAACTGGATCACCCACGGTTCGCAGGTGGAGGAGGACGCGGCGCTGGCCTGTGTGCGCGCCGCGCTCGACGCGGGGATCACCACGTACGACACGGCCGACGTGTACGCCGGGACCCGGGCCGAGGCCGTGATGGGCCGGGCGCTCAAGGGCGAGCGGCGCGAGGGGCTGGAGATCTTCACGAAGGTCTTCTGGCCGACCGGCCCGGGCCGCAACGACCGCGGGCTGTCGCGCAAGCACATCATGGAGTCGATCAACGGCTCGCTGAAGCGGCTGCAGACGGACTACGTCGACCTGTACCAGGCGCACCGGTACGACTATTCGACGCCGCTGGAGGAGACGATGACGGCGTTCGCCGACGTCGTGCACTGCGGCAAGGCGCTGTACATCGGTGTGTCGGAGTGGAAGGCCTCGGAGATCCGCGCCGCCAAGGCCCTGGCCGACGAGCTGAAGATCCAGCTGATCTCCAGCCAGCCGCAGTACTCGATGCTGTGGCGGGTCATCGAGGCCGAGGTGGTCCCGACCTCCGAGGAGCTGGGCGTGGGCCAGATCGTCTGGTCCCCGATCGCGCAGGGCATCCTGACCGGCAAGTACCTGCCCGGCGGCGAGCTGCCGGCCGGGTCGCGCGCCACCGACGAGAACTCCGGCGCGAACGTGATGCGCGAGCTGGTCGCGAACCGGGAGCTGCTGGAGGCGGTGCAGCAGCTGCGGCCGATCGCGGAGTCGGTGGATCTGACGATGGCGCAGCTGGCCGTGGCGTGGGTGTTGCAGAACCCGAACGTCTCGGCGGCGATCATCGGGGCCTCGCGTCCGGAGCAGGTGACCGAGAACGTCAAGGCGGCCGGGGTGAAGCTGTCGGAGGACGTGATGAAGCGGATCGACGAGGTGCTGGGGTCGAACGTGGTGCGGGACCCGTCGCGGACGGTGTCGCCGCCGACTCGGCCGTAGCCCGGCCGCGCGACGGCGGCGGGAGCCTGTCAGAAGGCTGACAACGGGGCTATGCTCCGGCGTGACTCGACCGCGATCACGCCAGGAGCCTCCATGAGGAGCAAGCCCATAGCCGTGCGGTTCGGCGCACTCGCCGCCGGATTGCTCACCGCCGCCGTCGCGATACCCGGCGGGGCACAGGCCGCGTCGACGTCTACGTCGGCGTCGATGGCCTCGGCCGCCACCGGGACCACGGCCGCCGCGACCGTTCTCACCGACGCCCAGGTCGCCGCGCTCGGCCCCGACGCCCAGGCGGCCCGGCTGGCGCCGCTGCGCGCCGTCGCGAACGCGGTGGGAGCGGTCGGGCGGGGCAGCGCCGCCGATGTCTACGGCAATCTCGCTATCGACGCGGGCCACGACGTGGTGACCGTCTACGTCACCGACACCGCGCAGGCCGCTCGGGTGCTCGCGGCGGCGCGGGCCGTGGACCCGACGATCGACGGCTCGCTGATCCGCTTCCAGAAGGCGGCCGCCACGCACGCCGCGCTGGACGCCGCAGCACAGCGGGTGGTAGCGCTGGCTGACGCCGGGAAGCTGCCGGTACACGTGGATCTGGTCGGGCCGGCGGCGGACGCGTCCGGGCTGGAGCTCGATGTGGACGATCCGGCGGCGGCTCCCGCGGCCCTGCGGTCCCGGGCGGCGTCTACGACGAACCTGGCGACGTCCCTCGGCGTGCCGCTCGTCTACCGGCAGGGACACGCGCTGCAGGCCAAGTCCTGGGCGAACTCCAAGTGGGACGACAGCTCGCCGTTCATCGGCGGCGACGCGATCACCGGCGGCGGCACCGGCCACGGCTGCACCGCGGGGCTGCCGGCCGTCCGCAAATCCGACAACCACCCGATCATGGTGACCGCGGCGCACTGCTTCGGCGTCGGCACCAAGATCTACACGCGGGCCGGGACTCCGGGCGACTACGCCAACGGGTTGACGGGCAACTACGTCGGCACCGTGACGGCTCGGGTGCAGGAGTGGGACGCGGAGACCATCGACGGCGCGAACAACAACGCCGACGAGTCGGACACCACGACCTGGCTGCGGCTGACCAGCTTCGCGTACTCCTACAACGGGGACTATGTCTGCCACGACGGCCAGCGTTCGTACTTCATGGGGCATCCGACGCCGTGCGGCATCAAGGTGACCGATCAGGACATGTACTGCGGGCCGAGCACCGGCTGCCCCGGGTTGTCGTACACGGCTCGCGGCGTGTGGGGCGACGCGGTGAACAACGGCTGGGGCGCGGCCGGCGGGGACAGCGGCGCCACGATGTTCGCGGTGGAGTCCGGCGGGGTACGGCAGGCGCGCGGGCTGCTTTCGGACGGGACGCCCGGGGACGGCACGCCGGGGGTCTTCTGGACCGAAGCCACCGACATCTTCAACTACTACGGGTTGACCTTGAATCCGCAGACCTGATCACCTGGTTGTAGTCGATTCAGCGACGAGGGCCGATTCAGCCACAAGGCAACGCAGAACGGAGACCCGCGGCATGCTGTCGAGTCTGCTCCCGCCGGAGGTCGAGGTCGAAGAGTGCTTCGGCGATCCCGAGGACGCGGTGTTGATGCCCGGCGAGGAGGCGGTGATCGCGCGGGCCGTGGACAAGCGGCGGATGGAGTACATCACCACGCGGCATCTGGCGCGGACGGCTTTGACCCGGCTCGGGTTTCCGCCGGTCGCGATCGGGACTGGCGGGAACCGGGAGCCTTTGTGGCCGGCCGGAATCGTGGGGAGCATGACGCACTGCCGGGGGTACCGGGCGGCGGCGGTCGCTCGGGTCGGGGCGGGGGGTGGCGCGGCTGTCGGGGGCCCTGGGGCCGTCGCGAGCCGCCTCGGGACCGTCACGGGCCTCGGGATCGACGCCGAGCCGCACGGGCCGCTTCCGGAGGGCGTCTTCGACACCATCGCGCGGCCGGACGAGATGCCGGCGTTGGCGGAACTGGCGGCGGAGCGTCCGCAGGTGCGGTGGGACCGGTTGGTGTTCAGCGCGAAGGAGTCGGTGTACAAGGCGTGGTTCCCCGTGGCGCGGCGGTGGCTGGGCTTCGGGGAGGCGTCGGTGGCTTTCGTGCCGGACGAGGGGATGTCCGGGGCCGGCGTGGTGTCGGGGGTCGGCACGATGCCCGGGCCGATGTCCGGTACGTTCTCCGCGCGGATTTTGCAGAGCGGCGCGCCGATCACGCAGATGTCCGGTCGTTGGACGATCGAATCAGGGCTCGTGCTCACCGCGGTCACCCTTTAGGGATCGTTTGCCGGGCGGGCGGGCCGGGCAGGTTCCGGCCGTGGCGCTCTCCGTGGGTTTCGAAGGCACCGACCAGACCTCACCCGTCATCGCCGCCAGCGTCGAGGCCATCGCCGCCGGGACCATGGTCCTGTCGCTGGCCACCGCCGACGCCGCGGGGACCCCGCACGCGAACATGGCGTTCTTCGCGTTGGGGAGTGAATTCGACCTCTTCTTCGTCAGCGAGCCGAGCACGCGGCACGGGCAGAACTCCTCGGCGCGGGCGGACGCGGCCGCGGCGATCTGGCTGCCGCCGCCGGAGTTCGGCGAGGGGCTGCGGGGGATGCAGGTGAGCGGGGAGTGCGGGGCAGTGGCCGGGACGGAGGCCGAGGCGGCTTTCGAGGCGTACCGGGGGCGGTTCCCTTCGTTCGGGGGCGATCCGGACGTGCGGGCCGCTTATCTCGCGGGGACCGGCGCGGCGAGTTTGTACCGGTTGCGGGTGGCGCGGCTGCGGCTGGTGGACGAGCCACACCTCGGACGGCGTAACTATCTGGAGCTCAGGGTGCTGAGGTAAGGGGCGGCGCTCGGGGTTTTTCGCGCGTTCTTCGGGACGTTTTCGAGCACTCGCGCACGCTCGGCGGAGCCGACGTCACTGTGAGTGGCTCGCGGCCGGGGTCTGTGACGTGCCTCTTCTTTCAGACGTTGTGGTTGCGGCCCGCAATCAGGTAAACAGGCCTGCGTGAGGAACGGGCTGGTCGAGGGCGTGTCGCTGCGCGCGGTGCTGCGGGAGTCAGAAGCGATGACGCCGGAGGCCGCGGCCTCGGTGCTCGCCGGAATGCTGGTGACGCTGGCCGTGGTGCACGGCGACGTGCGCCCGGAGCACGTGCGGGTGAACGGCTCGGGCGGCATCGCCCTGACCGATTTCGCCGGCCCGAGCCCGCGCTTCGTCCCGAACGCCCCGACATATCTGGCACCCGAACGCCTTCGAGGCGAGCCGGCGAGCGCGGCCGGCGACGTGTTCAGCGCCACCGCGGTGTTCTTCGAGTGCCTGACGAACGAGAACACCTTCGTCGCCGCGACCCGCGACGACCTCGAAGCGCTGTACGAGTACGCGGAGATCATCGCCGAGTTCGCGCCGCCCCAGGTCAGCCCCCTGGTACAGCGCGGTCTGGCGATGCACCCGAGCCGGCGGCCGAGCAGCCCGCACGAGTTCCTGGACGAGGTCACGACGGCCGTCACGGCGGCGTACGGGCCGGATTGGCAGCAGCGCGGGCAGGCGCTGCTGAGCGAGTGGGCCGCGGCCGCCGCACGGACGGAGGGCGTGGAGCTGGCGGTACCGCGGGCGCGCGCCGAGTCGCTGCGGGCGGTGGCGGAGGCCGCCGAGGCGGCTGCCGCGGCCGAGGCACTTGAGGCGCCGCCGGTTGGCGAGCCGATCGATGAGGCGTTGCTGGGGCTCGGGGACGAGGACGCGGCTGTGGTTGCGGGAGTCGGCTCCGAGGCGGAGGAGATGCCGCCGCCGATGGGGGAGCCTATTGACGCGGCGTTGCTGGGGCTGGGCGACGACGAGGGCTCTGGCGGCGAGGACTCTGGGGGCGAGGTCGCCGCGGAGGAATCGGTCGAGCCAGAGATTGTGCCGGTTGCTGAGCCTGAGGACGCCGAGGACCACGACTGGTTCAGCAGGTCCAGCAAGGCGAACTCAGCGGCCGACGGCCAGGTGCCGGGCCCTGAAGGTGACGTGCTGACGTCGTTCGACGGTGCGCGTGCGGGACGGTCGGCGGAATCGGCGCCGGTCGACTTCACGCCTACGGGCTTCGACGTGTTCGCCGACCGGTCGGGGGAATCGGCGGCGGAGGCCGACGCCGAGGCCGAGCCGGTGAGCGGGCACTGGGATGAGCCCGAGGTGGAGCACGATGCGCCGGCCGAGGTGCCGGCTGCGGATGAGGATCCCGCTGGCTTGCTGGATGCTGAGGCATCCGGCGAGGAGGAGACCGCCGCCGATGCCGCCGCCTCCGACGACGAGCCCGCTGGCCCCGACACCGATGCCAACGCCAATGCCGAGGGCGACGGCGACGGCGACGGCGACTCGGAGTTCGAGCCGCTGATGGAAGACAGCGAGCTTTTCGCGGCGTTCGACGCGTTCTCTCCGCCGGCTGCTGCCGAGGAGACGCCTGTTGCCGTGGAGTCCGAGGGAGCGAGCGCCGAGCCGCTGCCGAAGCGCGATCCGTTCGCGGGACTCGGCATCGAGACGCTCGCCGCCGCATCGTTGCTTCAGGAAGGCACCGATCCGGCCGGCACCGAGGCCCCGGCCGAGACCGCGACCGTCTCCGAGGCCGAAGACTCCGACTCTGCTCCGGCCTCCGAGCCCGAGCCGGAACCCGAACTCGCGGCCGAAGCCGACCCCGAAGCCGCATCCGAAGCCGCATCCGAAGCCGACTCCGAGGCCGCACCCGAGCCCGAGTCCGCCGACCCCGACCCCGAACCCGACTCCACCTCCCGCGCCGACCTCGAAGACGACTGGGTCTTCCCCACCAAGCCGAGCCCGAAGGCGCCGCGCTCGCTCTCCGCGTTCGCGGTGAGCCTGCCGAGCCTGCCTCGGCCGTCGGCCGAGGCCGAGGAGCCGGCGCCGCCGGTGCAGACCAGCGCGCCGGATGACTGGTTCCGGCCGGGGGTCACCGAGGCTGTCGGCGCCGACGCCGATCACACTCGGGTGATCAACCCGGATCGGGACAACACGATCGAGGCGGAGGCGACGCGCACGCTCGACGAGGTGCCCGCGGAGGTCGCCTCGACGGCGTCCGCCGCTTCGGCCGCGTCGGCCAAGGCGGCCGGTGAGAGTCGCTCGGCTGAGGTCGGCGGCGGCGGCCGGGGCCGTGGCCCGGTCGACGACGACGAGTTCGACGAGCCCGGCGCTGCCGGGGGACCTCGGCGCAAGACGCTCATCGGGGCGGTGACCACGGCCGTGTTGCTCGTCGCCGGTGCTGCCGCCGTGGTGTTGGGCGGCGGGTCGGGGAACTCTCCGCAGGGGACGAGCGGGACGCCCACCGAGTCGTCGACGAGCGCGCCGTCGCCGACCGTGCCGTCCACGCCGGTCGGGACCGATACCGTCTCCGGCGACGGCACCACCTCGACCACCAGCACGCCGAGCACCCGGCACACGACGTCGCACAGCCGGAGCCACACCCCCTCCCCCACCACGTCCACGCACTCGTCCAGCGACGAGACGCCGACGCACAGCTCCTCCAGCCAGACGCCGACGGATCACCCGACCTCGTCCACGTCCTCGACGACGCCGACCAGCACCGGTTCGACATCGCCGACGCCGACCTGCAGCGTGGGCATCCTCGGGATCTGTGCGCCCACCAGCACCTCGAAGCCGCAGGGCGGCAACTAGCCGATCGACCGCTCGCCGAACGGCGGCGTCGCCACCAGCCCCCACCACCGCCACCCCCGCGCCATCGGCGACGCCCGCCCCCGGACGAGCGGGTAGCACCCCAGCCCGACCAGCACGGCCGTGAAGTGCCCGACGTCCGTGAACGTCCGCCCGCGCAGCATCGCCACGCCGTAGAACACCAGTACGCCTCCCGCGTACGCCCACCGCATCCACCCGCGCGGCCACCAGTAGGCCAGGACCGCGACGATCCCCGCCAGCGCGTAGCTGACGCCGTAGTCGAGCGTGTAGCGCATGCGGCCGGGCACCGAGTTGGTGTGGATCGCCCAGGCCAGCACGCCTTCGCTCACGTACGTCGCGAGGACGTGGCACGTGAACGCGATGCCCAGCCAGCGCCAGGTGCCCAGCCAGCGCTCGGCCTGAGCGTGGAAGAGCGTGTAGAGCGCGAGGTAGAACAGCCAGCTGCCGCCGTCGATGTACAGGGCCGACTGGATGAGGACGCGGACCGGGTCCTCAAGGAGGTAGTGGATGTTGGTGCTGCGGCGTTCCAGGATCCAGTGCGCGGTGCGCGGGCTGACGTGCCTGAGGATCGCCGTCGTGATCAGCAGGATGAGCAGCCAGAGGTAGGTGCCGGGGGCGCTGCGGACGTACCTCTCCACGCCCCGCGCCGCCCGGTTCAGCATTCCCCAAGCGTCACCGGCGCGTCACAGCCGTGTCCCGACGGGTACCGCCGAACGGGCGAATCGTGGGAGGCTGCGTGGCCGTGAGCATGAGCATTTCCAACCTGGACGACGTCTGGCACCGCGTGACCGGCACCCAGCCCGATCCGCCGCGCAACCTGATCCTCGCGGTCGGCGCGGCGGCCCTGGTGGCGGTGCTGTGGCGGCCGGTGTGGCGGATAGCGCGCAACACCGTGACGATCGCGCACGAGGGCGGGCACGCCGTCGTGGCGCTGCTGTGCGGCCGGCGGCTGTCCGGCGTGCGGCTGCACCACGACACCTCCGGCGTCACGGTCTCCTACGGCAAGCCGCGCGGCCTGGGCATGATCCTCACGGTCGCGGCCGGCTACACCGCCCCGAGTCTGGTCGGGCTGGGCGGCGCGTGGCTGCTCGCGGCGCAGCACATCACGATGCTGCTGTGGGTGAGCGTGCTCCTGCTGGCGCTGCTGCTGGTGGAGATCCGGAACTTCTACGGCGTCCTCACGGTGGTCCTCACCGGCGGCGCGGTGTTCGCCGCGTCGTGGACGAAGAACACGGACGTGCAGGCCGGGTTCGCGTACCTGATGGTGTGGTTCCTGCTGCTGGCCGGGGTGAAGCCGGTGCTGGAGCTGAGCCGGACGCGCGCGCGGTCCGGGGCGCGCGACTCCGACGCCGACCAGTTGCACCGGCTGACCGGGTTCCCGGCCGGGGGGTGGTTGTTCTTCTTCGCGGTGGTGGCGCTGGGGTGCGCGGTGGCCGGGGGGCGGTGGCTGCTGCATTTGTGAGCCTCAAGTGTGCAGCCCGATCACGCCCACGAAGATCGGCCCGGTCAGCGGCAGCAGGAAGTTCGACAGCGTGTAGGTGATCGTGTATCCGATCATCGGCACGCTGCTCTGCGCGGTGTTGGTGATCGCGGTGATGGCCGGCGTCGAGCACTGCTGGCCGGCGATGGCGCCGATCAGAATCGGCTTCTCGATCTTCAGGAAACGGCGGCCGATCCACAGCCCGAGGAAGGCCGGGATCAGCACCATCGCGATCCCGGACAGCGGCAGCAGCAGCGGGTACTTCTTCAGCAGCGGGCCGGCGTCCGGGCCCGCGGACAGGCCGGTGACCGCGATGAACACCGCCAGGCCGAGGTCCTTCATGGTGGCGGCCGCTACCGGCGGATATGCGCCAAAAGTCGGCTTCGTGGAGCGGAACCATCCGAAGATCAGGCCGCTGATCAGGCAGCCGCCGCCAGTGCCCAGGGTCAGGTTGGCCGATCCGAGGTGGATCACGATCTCGCCGAGCAGGACGCCGAGGCAGATGCCCAGGCCGATGTAGATCCAGTCCGCGCTCTCGGTGCGGACCTTGGCGCCGAAGGCCTTCTGGAAGCGGTCCACCTTCGACTTCATGCCGACCACGTTCAGCGTGTCGCCGACGTGGATCTCGGTGGTGCCGGAGGCCGGCAGGTCGTTGCCGAGCCGGTTGACGCCGGTCAGATACACGCCCTCGGTGGGGCCCGGGTACTCGGCGTTGATGGTGTCGACGGTCTTGCCGTTGATCTTCTTGTCGGTGACCACCAGCTCGCGGGTCTGCATGGGGCTGTCCAGCCCGGGCACGGCGTTGGTCTCCGGCCCCAGCTCGTGGCCCGCCGTCATCACCGCCTCGCGCCGCCCGACGACCAGCACCCGGTCGCCGAGCATCAGCCGCAGCGTCGGATCGACCGTGAGGACCTTCTTGCCACGCCTCACGCCCTCGATCGAGGCGTGCTCGCCGACCGAGTCCTCCAGACCCTGCACGGTGAGGCCGTCGCCCTTGGTGATCTGGTACGTGCGCCCGACCAGCTTGGGCATCGACGCTTCCTCGTCGGAGTCCAGCGCCGCGTTCCCACCGCGCATCTTCTCCCACAGCTCGCGCGAGGCCCTGGCCAGGTTGATGCCCATCAAGCGCGGGAAGATCTGGCTGGTCAGCAGCACGATCGAGATCAGCCCGAACAGGTAGCAGACCGAGTACGCGGTGGCCACGTGCGCCGAGAGCGTCGTGACCTGGCTCGGCGTGATCCCGGGCAGCTTGGTGATGGCGTCCTGCGCCGTACCGACGACCGCGGACTCGGTCGCCGAGCCGGCCAGGATCCCGGCGCCGGTACCGGTGTCCAGATTCGCGACCTTCGTGATCCCGACCGCGATCACCAGGACCAGGACCATCTCCATCAGCGACAGCACACCGAACCGCAGGCCCTTGGGATTCAGGTTGGCCACGAATCCGGGCCCGGCGATGTAGCCGAGCGAGAAGATGAACAGGGCGAACATGATGTTCTTCACGTCGCTGCTCACGGCGATGTGCTTGCCGTTGACGGTCTGCGCCCCCAGCAGCATGGACACGATCAGCACGCCGCAGATGCCGCCGAGCGTGATCGGCCCGACCCGCAGCTTGCCGACGAGGTAGCCCAGCGCCAGGCACGCGAACAGTGCCAGGACGGCGTTCTCCTGCATCAGCTTCAGCACAGGGACCATCTGATCCCGTCCATGATCCACGCGCGCCCGCATCACGCCCGAACGGGTGAGCCGGGCGTGATCGCCATCGGGTACCGTCGTTGGGGTTTTGTGCCCCGCCCGGCGGCGGCCGCGGTGTCATGGAGCGGAAGGAACGCCGTGCCCTTCTTCAAGAAGCGCAAGGATGTGCAGCACGGCAACGAGGGCCCGGAGCTACGGAAGAGCCCTGAGGCCGCACCGGCCGCGGCGGGCGAAGACGCGGACGGAAGCCCACCCGGGAAGCCGCCCGAGAACTCGCCTGAGAACACGACCGCGAACTCGGCCGCGAACCCGCCCGACGCACCCCACCGCTTCGCCGCCATCCGCCGCATCCGACCCGGCTCGACCTGGGGCACCGGCCGGGTCGGCGCGTTCGGCGACGCCCTCGCCGGACCGATGGGCTCCCTCGACAAGGGCATAGACACCGCGTGGCAGAGCCTGAAGACGGTCGGCGGCATCTTCCGCGACCGCCGCCGCGTGGGGGTGCGGGCCCAGGACCAGGCCACGGTCCAATGGCTGCGGCAGCTCGCCGGGCTGCTGAGCACGCTCGGTGCGGAGATCCTGCGCTCCGGGGCGAACACCCGTGACGTCGAGACGCAGATCGTGGACATCGCGGCCCGCTACGGAGTGGACGCCCGCTGCTTCGCACTGCCCACCGGGATCTTCGTACGCGTGGAGGCGGTGGTCGGCGACGCCGGCAGCGAGCTGGACTTCGCCCCGGTCGGCACCGCCGGAATGCAACTGAACCAGGTCGAGGCACTGCAGAACCTGGTGCACCGGATGCTCGGCGAGGCCCTACCGTTCGACGAGGTACGCAAGGCCCTGCGCGAGGAGCAGAGCCTGCCCCGGCGGTTCCAGCCAGCCACGGCGATCACCGGCTACGCGATGCTGACGCTGGCCCTGGGGATGTTGCAGCACCCGACGTGGAACGCCGCAGCCGGCTACGTCACGGCCGGCACGGCGGTCGGCGTACTGCAGTACCTGGTACGCCGCTACGCGCCGAACCTGCTGACGCTGCTACCGGTAGCCGCAGCGATCATGGTCACGGTGCTGGCACTGCGCTTCGCCGGACCGATCCTGCATCAGGACCCAGGCTTCCTGTACATCCCACCGCTGATCGGATTCCTGCCCGGCGCCGCACTCACCCTCGGCGCAATCGAGCTGTCGACCAACTCGACACTGTCCGGGATCACGCGCCTGGCCGGCGCACTGAACGTCCTGCTGATGCTGGCACTGGGCATCCTGGTCGCGACGGACACCGTGCGCCCGCACCCGATCGGCAACCCGATCCCGCCGCAGCTCGGAGCGTGGGTCGGCTGGGCCTCGGTCCTGCTCCTGGCAGTCGGCTTCACCCTCAACCACGACGCCCCACGCCGCTCACTGGCCTGGCTGATCGTCGCACTACTGGCCACACGTGTAGTCCAGACCGCCGGCACCCTGGTCGGCGGGCAGGCACTCGGCGCATTCGTCGCCGGCATGGCCCTGGTGCCGGTAGCGACCTGGATCGGCAAGCGCGCAGTGATCCCGGACCAGGTGATCTTCCTACCGGCCTTCTGGATGGTGGTGCCTGGCGCCCACGGCCTGTCGGGCGTGCAGCAGCTGCTGGTCGCGCACAGCTCGGCGGGCTGGCAGACGCTGCTTAATGTGATGATCACGGTCGGCTCGATCGCCCTCGGAGTGCTGGCCGGCGCTTCGCTACGGCGGACGACGCGACTGGAGGTGCTGCCGGCTGACGAGGTGGGCGGGACCGGCTGAGCTACCGCTCTCGATGCGATTCAGCAGCCTCGGCACCCGTCCGGCGGAACCGCTCGGCTGGAGCCGCGACCTCGGCGGCGACGGACCAGGCCTGGCCGGCGATGTCGCTCGCCGGATCCTCCGGACCACGCGGGGTGTTGGTTCTGGGTCCCTCGCCGCGTCGGCGGATGGCGTCCACTGGAGTGGTGTAAAAGGTCTCTGATCAGGCGGTCTTCTTGCCTCGTGGGAGTGCTGTCGGTCCGGTGATGACGGCGGTGGTGCCGGTGCCCAGCAGTTCTGCCATGGAGCTTTCGGATAGGTAGCGGCGGTCGGTGACCTGCCATTCGTCGTGGAGTTCGGCCAGAACCGCGCCGGTCAGTCGGGCTAGCGCGGCTGGGTTGGGGAAGACCTGGACGACGTCGGCTCGGCGTTTGACCTCGCGGTTGAGGCGTTCCAGCGGGTTGGTGGACCAGATCTTGGTCCAGTGGGCTCGGGGGAAGGTGGCGTAGGCGGTGATGTCCGTCTCGGCGGCGATGAGCATGTCCTTCACCGGCGGGAACTGAGCGGCGAGCAGGTCGGCGACCAGGTGCAGCTGGGTATGGACGGCCTCGGCGTCGGGCTGGGCGAAGATGGTGCGGATGGTTGCGGCGACCATCTCGCCGGAGCCGGCCTCGATCTTGGCCAGGACATCTCGGACGAAGTGGACGCGGCATCGCTGCCAGGCGGCGCCCAGGAAGACCTGCGCGATGGCGGCTACCAGGCCGGCGTGGGCGTCGGAGATGACCAGCTGCACACCGGTGAGGCCGCGGGCGCGCAGGGAGCGCAGGAACTCCCTCCAGAACGCCTCGGTCTCGTTGTCGCCGACGGCGAATCCGAGGACCTCGCGGTTTCCGTCGGCGTTGACACCGGTGGCGATGACCACGGCCTGGGAAACAATGCGGTGGTTGACCCTGGCCTTGCAGTAGGTCGCGTCCAGAAAGATGTAGGGGAACGGGCTGTGATCCAGCGGCCGGTCACGGAAGGCGGTGATCTCGGCGTCCAGGCCGGCACAGATCTTCGAGACCTGGCTCTTGGAGATCCCGGTGTCCGCACCGAGTGCTTTGACCAGGTCGTCGACCGCACGCGTGGATACGCCGTGGACGTAGGCCTCCATGATGACCGCGAAAAGGGCCTGGTCGATGCGGCGCCTGCGTTCCAGCAGCGACGGGAAGAAGGAGCCGGTGCGCAGCTTGGGGATGTGCAACTCCACGTCGCCGGCTGCGGTGGTCAGGCCGCGGTCGCGGTGTCCGTTGCGCATGCCGGTGCGTTCTGAGGTGCGCTGATACGGTGCCGCGCCGATCGCGGCGGTGGCCTCGGCCTCGATGAGTTCTTGCAGGATCCGCTCCAGCACGGTGCGGACCATGTCGGTGTTGTCGGAAGAACGCAGTGACGCGAGTAGGTCCAGGAGTTCAGACTGGGAGAGAGCCATCGCAGGGCCGTCCTTCGGGAACTTGAAGACTTCCCTTTGAAGGTCCTGCGATGGCTCCCTACGCGCTAGAGCCCAGCTCAAGGTCAGTTACACCACTCCAGTGGACGTGACCCGTCGGCGGGCTCTGCCAACCTGCCCGGTTTGGCGGTGTCAAGCCGAACGAGGCTGCACCACAGCAACAGCGATGCGGCTTGATTCCGCCAAACCGGGCTGGTTCCGTTTACGGCGACGACGCGGCGAGGGACCCAGAACCTCGGCGACCACAAGCAGCGACCGCCGCCGACCAGCGCAACGCAGGCAACAGCGGATACAAAGCCGACCAGTCGCGGACCGCCGCCGAAGCGCCGGACGCACGGGTCGCCCCCTCGCTGTAGAGCGCCCGCCGGAGGCCTCTTGGTGCCCACCACGCCCGACGATTGCCGCCTACGACATGCGCAGTGACTCGGACCGGCGCGTGGTCTTGCACGCGAAAACCGCCACCCGCCAGCGCACTGCCGCAGAAGCCTGAACCCCCGCGCGGTCGTGCCAGCGAAAACCGGCGGCCGCCAGCGCAACATGCGGGCCTCAACCGAACTGCGTCCCCTGCGAGGCCATCAACCCCTGCGCGAAGCCGTAAAAATCGCCTGTAAACCCCCAAACCAACCGCACACTCAGCAGCACACCGGCACCAAGCAACACCCGCCCAACATCGACCAGCAAGGGTGCGGTCATTTCATAAGACCTGAGATGATTCGCCCCCTATCGAACAGATATAGCAGGCGCCACCGACAACGGCGCCCCGCCAGCCCGCTTCGGCCTGCTTCAGCCCGGCTTCGGCCCCCGCCAGCCCTCATCGGCCCACCTCAGCCCGGCTTCGGCCCCCGCCAGCCCTCATCGGCCCACCTCAGCCCGGCTTCAGCCCCCGCCAGCCCTCATCGGCCCACCTCAGCCCAGCTTCAACCCCCGCCAGCCCTCATCGGCCCACCTCAGCCCAGCTTCAACCCCCGCCAGCCCGCTTCAGCCCTCCTCAGCCCTCAGCCCTCAACCCTCGTCACCCTCCGCACCCCGCCCCCGCCGCTTCCGCCAGAACCCACGGAACCCCGCATACAGCGCCGCAATCACCCCCACCCCCAGCAAACCCGGCTGCCAATGCTTCGCCGCCCCCGGAGCCGCCGCCCCCGCCATCGCGTCAGGCCCGTCCGTCAGCTGCTCCCGCACCGTCCCGCAAGCCAGCGCCGGCCCCGTCGCCGAGCTGCGGGCGCAGGCCGTGGATGTGAACTGGTGGGTGACCGTCCCAGCCTTGGCCTCCCGAGTCCGCGGCGTCATGTGCTCAGACTCCTCAACCGTGCCAGCCATCACCTGATCGGTGAACACCACGGTGCGGCCGGCCGGAACGTTCGCAGTCCAGCGCAGAGTGTCGTCCTCCTGCTTAGCCTGCGGACTGGAGTCCACGAGCTGAAACCCCGCCGGAACGAGGTGGTAGACCTCCAGATCCGGGTACGACGTCTGCGACTCGTTGTCGACCCGGACCGTGTAGTCGACAACGTCGCCGGAATGAGCCGAACGGGTGTCGTCGCTGATCTCGACCCGCACCCCGTTGGCGCTTCCGCTAGCACTAACATCCGTGGGCAGCGTGGGCACGGCGCCTGCCCCGGCAGCAAGGGTGGACATGGTCCCGACCGTCACCGCCGCAGCGGTGACCACGCCGATGGCCGCCGCACTCCGAATCATGGTCCGCATTCACTCTGCTTCGGCACAAACCCCGGTCCGGTTTAACCCATCCGGATCTCCCAGCGTTTCAGCACCACCTCCACCAACCCACCACTCCCCCGTGAGCGATCCCTCCGTCCCGCCGCGCCAAGACCCCGCCCAGCCCTGGCGCGCCGAGGGCACGCCGCCGGAGAAACCGGGTCCCCCGAACAAGCCGCAGCGTGGGCCGAACGTGCCCGGCGGCTGGTGGCGGCTGCTGCTCACCATGCTCCTGGTCTTCCTGGCCACCGACCTGCTGCTTTCGCTGTTCAACTCCGGCGCCTCCTCGACGAAGGTCCCCTACACCGAATTCACCAGACAGGTGGCCGCCAACAACGTCAAGGAGGTCTACTCCAAGGGCGACGCCATCCAGGGCGACCTCAAGGACAAGGCGCCGGTGCCGGACGACGGCGGCGACACCTACGTCAAGTTCGACACGCAGCGGCCGTCGTGGGCCGCGGACCCGTTGTGGCAGCAGCTGTCGACCAACGGGGTGACGATCACCGCCAAGCCCGTGGTGCAGCAGCAGAGCATCCTGCTCAACCTGCTGATCTCGCTGGCTCCGGTGGCGCTGCTGCTGGGCCTGTGGCTGCTGGTCGCGCGGCGGATGAGTGCCGGGGCGATGGGCGGCCTGGGGCGGCGCGGGCCGCCCAAGCCGGTGGCGCCGGAGGAGGGCAAGCGGACGACGTTCGCCGACGTCGCCGGCATCGACGAGGTCGAGGCGCAGCTGGCCGAGGTCGTCGACTATCTGAAGAATCCGGCGCCGTTCCAGGTGATGGGTGCGCGGATGCCCGGCGGCGTGCTGCTGGCCGGGCCGCCCGGGACCGGCAAGACGCTGCTGGCGCGGGCCGTGGCCGGCGAGGCGGACGTGCCGTTCTTCTCGGCGTCGGCCTCGGAGTTCATCGAGATGATCGTCGGCGTCGGCGCCTCCCGGGTCCGCGAGCTGTTCAACGAGGCCCGCAAGGTCGCGCCCTCGATCGTGTTCATCGACGAGATCGACACCATCGGCCGGGCCCGCGGCCGCGGCTCCGGCATCGGGGGCCACGACGAGCGCGAGCAGACGCTGAACCAGATCCTCACCGAGATGGACGGCTTCACCGGCAGCGAGGGCGTGGTGGTGGTCGCGGCCACGAACCGCGCCGACGTGCTGGACCCGGCGCTGACCCGGCCGGGCCGCTTCGACCGGGTGGTGCAGGTCGGGCCGCCGGACCGGGCCGGCCGCGAGGCCATCCTGAAGATCCATACCCGCCGCATCCCGCTGGCCCCGGACGCGGACCTGCGCCAGGTCGCGGCCATGACGCCGGGCATGACCGGCGCGGACCTGGCGAACCTGGCGAACGAGGCGGCGCTGCTGGCGGTGGCGCGGCACCGTCGGGACGTGGGCCCGTCAGAGTTCTCCGACGCGCTGGAGAAGATCCAGCTCGGTGCGGAACGTCCGGTCCTGATCCCGGAGGAGGACCGGCGGCGCACGGCGTACCACGAGAGCGGGCACGCCCTGCTGGGCATGCTCCAGCCGGGCGCGGACCCGGTGCGCAAGGTGACGATCGTGCCGCGCGGCCGAGCGCTCGGGGTGACACTGTCCACACCGGAGAACGACCGGTACTCGCACACCGAGGACTACCTGCGGGGACGGATCTGCGGCGCGCTCGGCGGCATCGCGGCCGAGCAGGTGGTCTACGGGGACGTGACCACCGGCGCGGAGAGCGACCTGGAGCAGGTGACGGCGATCGCCCGCGGCATGGTCGGACGCTGGGGCATGAGCGAGCGGATCGGGCGGCTGACGGCGATCCCGGACGACGCGGCCCAGGCCTACGGGCTCTCGGCGGCGCCGGCGACGCTGGACGCGGTGGACTCCGAGGTCCGGCGGATCGTGGCGGAGTGCTACGAGAAGACGGTGACGACGCTGATCGAGAACCGGGAGCGGCTGGACGCGCTGGCGGCGGCGTTGATGGAGCACGAGTCGCTGGACGAGGCGGACGCCTATCGGGTCGCGGGAGTGCCGCGGCAGGTGCGGGACCCGGATTAGCGAACCGGGTCGGCGAGTCGGATTAGCAACGCGCGGGCGTGGCTATCGTGACTGTGTGCTGAGCCGGCCGCCCGCCGACGTGTGGGACTACGTGCGCGACGCTCCTGGAACGTATCTGTGGCTGATCGCGCTGGTCGGCGTGTCCCAGTACGTCAGGCGGCTGCCCGCGGACCGTGCGGCGAAGCTGCTGGAGGCGAACTCCACCAACCTGGACCGGCTCCACCGGGCCCCCATCAAGGTGATGATCACAAGTCTGTTCTTCACCACCGGGACCAGCTGGTTGTTCTACGCGGTGACGTACAGCGTCTTCCACGCCCCGACCGAGCACTGGCTGGGGACGTGGCGATGGCTGGCGGTACTCGGGATGGCGCACGTCGGAGCCACGCTGCTGAGCGAGGGCTGGGTCGCGCGGGAGATCCACTCGGGGCGGCTCCCGCAATCGGAGCGCACCACGACCGACTACGGGGTCAGCTACGCGCAGGCCGGGGCGGCGGCGGTGTTGGCGTACCGGATCCCGATGCCGTGGCGGGTGCCGTATCTCATCGTGCTGATCGCGTTCTACGGGTACGGATGGGTCAAGAACCGGCGGGACTTCACGGCGATCGGGCATCTGTGCGCGCTGGCGATCGGGTTCGCGTGCTTCTGGATCGCGCCCTGAGGCATATGACCCTGAGGCATATGAGGGACTTGAGAGACTTGAGGGACTTGTAGTATCGCGCGGGTTGTCTAGCTCTTGCCTTTGTTGTCCTCGGCAGCCGGCCGGACCTTGATGGCCACGAAGCGTCCGGCTTCCCACTCCAGCGCGGCCTTCTGCGCGGCGTGCCACGTGCACAGGCCGAGGAGGTTGCCGACTGAGTGGTCGTCCTTCTTTCCGGCGTGGACGACCATGCTGGCCTCACGGGAGCAGGCGACTTGGAAGTGCGCGTGCTTCCACTCGCAGCGCCGGCCACAGCGCCGCATGACTTTGCGTACCAGCCGGTTCCAGTTTCGCGGTAGCTTCACCAGATCCTGCGATCCACTCACAGAGGAGAGTTCCCCTGAATATCCGATCGGCGCGCGGGCCGCATGCGTTGATCACCTCAACGAGTGACAAGTGACTGTCGCGAAGTGACTGCCGCACCGGGTGGTTAGGCTCGCGGGATGCTGATCGTCACCTCCGCGCTGCTGCGGCGCACCGGATCCGATGGACGTCCCGAAGTGTTGATGGGGCTGAAGAAGACCGGTTTCGGCGCCGGTCTGATCAACTGCCCGGGCGGCAAGCTCGAACCCGGGGAGACGCCGGCGGAGGCGGTCGTGCGCGAATTCGCGGAGGAGACCGGCATGACGCTGGCGGTGGGCGACCTGAATCCGGCCGCCGAGCTGGTGTTCCGGTTCCCGGAGGTGCCGGAGTGGGACGACATCCGGCTGCACTACTTCACCGCGACGAAGTACGCCGGGGAACCGCAGGAGAGTGTGGAAATCGCCGCGGAGTGGATGGCCGAGGCGGATCTGGACTACGACCTGATGTGGGACGACTCACGCCTGTGGCTGCCATCGGTGCTGGCCGGCGAGCACGTCGTGATGGACGTCACCTACGCCGGCCGCAGCAAAGTGGCCTCTTATACCCGCGAGCCGTCGCCGGCCGAGTGAGGTTATTGCTCCACCGGGTGCAGTGACATCGGGCCGTAGACGACGGCGCCGTCCTCCAGCAGCGTGACCTGGTCGACGCCGGCTTCCAGCAGGTCCTTCCAGTTCTCTCCGATCCAGCTTTCGGCGTCGGACTGCGTCGAGAACTCCTCCGGCTTCGCACCGGTATCCTTCTCGCCGCCAGCGGTGTCCTCATAACGCCACATGAAAGTCACAGTGTTGACCCCTTCGATCGCCCAGCCGTCGTTGAATAACATAACGCGCACGTTGATCCTTGGCGGTGCGCGCTCGGGGAAGTCCGCCGAGGCCGAGCGCCGGCTCACCCGCCTGGCTGACGACGCCGTGTATGTCGCGACCGGAGGCCACCGCGAGGGTGACGCCGACTGGGCCGAGCGGGTGCGGCGGCACCGGAAGCAGCGGCCGGGCTCGTGGGAGACCGTGGAGACGACGGACGTCGCGGCCGTACTGCGCACCGCGACCCGGCCGGTGCTGGTGGACTGCCTCACGCTGTGGCTGACCGCGATGATGGACCAGGTCGGGGCCTGGGACGACGAGGCGTGGCACGACGGCGGCGAGCGGGAGCTGACGGCGCGGTTCGACGAGCTGGAGGCGGCTTGGCGGGCGGCGGCGGTGCCGGTGCTGGCGGTGAGCAACGAGGTGGGGCTCGGGATCGTGCCGGAGAGCGCGGGCGTACGGCGGTTCCGGGACGAGCAGGGGCGGCTGAACCAGCGGATCGCGGCGGCTTCGGACGCGGTGGTGCTGATGGTGGCCGGGATCGCGGTCGGGGTGAAGTAGGGCTTCCCCGTGCGCGGGGCACCGCCGCTAGGCTGTTCGGCACCATGAACGCGTCCGAGAACACCACCCCCGAATCGGCCGAGCAGCCCGAGCCCGTCGAGGTCGTCGAGGCAGCGGTCGAGACCGAGACCGTCATCGAGACCAGCGATTCGGCCGCAGATTCGGCCACCGAGTCCGCCGCCGAATCCGCCGACGCCCCGGCCGGGCCCGAGCCGTTGAACCTCGACAAGCTCGCCGACCAGGCCGACCGCCCCGACGAGGAGGCGCGTGGCGTGCTGCGGACCCGGCTCGCCGAGCTGGCGGTCCCCGCCGCCGGGCTCGGGCGGCTGGAGGAGCTGGCGGTCTGGCTGGCCGGTGCGCGCGGCGACGGGCGGGCGCGGCCGATCGAGCGGGCTCGGGTCGTGGTGTTCGCCGGCGATCACGGCGTGGCCGCGCTCGGCGTGTCGGCGACGGCTCCGGAGCAGGCGCAGGCCGTCACCGCGGCGCGGGTGAAGCAGATCGAGGACGGCGGCGGCGCGGTCGGCGTGCTGGCCCGGCTGCACGGTGCGACGGTGCGCGTGGTCGACGTCTCGGTCGGCACGCCGTCGGGCCGCATCGACCGGGAGGACGCGGCGACCCGCGAGGAGACCGAGGAAGCGTTCCGCCTCGGCATGGCGATCGCCGACGCCGAGGCCGACTCCGGCGCCGACGTGCTCATCCCGGCCATGGTCGGCGTCGGCGGCAGCACGGTGGCCTCGGTCCTGTCCGGCGTCCTGACCGGCAAGGACGCGGCGGCGGTCACCGGACGCGGCTCGGGCGTGGACGACGCGGCCTGGATGCGCAAATGCGCGGCCGTGCGCGACGCGATGCGCCGCGGCCGCCCGGTACTCGGCGACCAGATGGAGCTGCTGGCGAAGGTCGGCGGACGCGACTTCGCGGCGCTGACCGGCTTCCTGCTGCAGGCCGTGATCCGGCGCGTGCCGGTGCTGCTGGACGGCGTGACGACCACCGCGTGCGCGATGCTCGTACAGCGCATCGCCTACCGCTCGCCGCAGTGGCTGCTGGCCGGCGCGCTGTCGCCGGAGCCGGCACACAAGGCGGCGCTGGACCGGCTGTCGCTGGAGCCGCTCGTCGAGGGCTACGACGTGCGCCAGGCCGAGGGGACGCTCGGGCTGCTGGCGCTGCCGATGCTGAAGGCCGCCGCCGCGCTGGCCACGGAGCTGGCGACGTTCGGCGAGGCCGGGATTCCGGAGCCGGTGCTGCGGTCGCGGGTGTGAGGGATTTCGGCAAGCGGGATTTCGGCGCAGAGACTTTCGGCGCGGCGGCTTTCGGCGCGGCAGCTTTCGGCATGAGAGCTCACGGCAGGCAGCCGCGAACCCTGACCACCGCACCATGACCGCGCTCTCCGGCCTCCGTCTCGCGTTCTCGACCCTGACCGCACTCCCCGTCGGCCCGCCCCGCGACGTCGACCGGTCGGTGGCGGGGCGGGCAATGACGTGCGCCCCGGCGGTCGGCGCCGTGCTCGGCGCGGCGGCGGGGGCGGTCGGCGCGGGGCTCGGCTGGTGGACCTCCAGTCCGGTTGTGGCGGCGGTCGCCGGGGTCGCGACCTTGGCGGCGCTGACCCGCGGGCTGCATCTCGACGGCCTCGCCGACACCGCCGACGGCCTCGGCTCGGCGAAGCCCGCGGCCGACGCGCTGCGCATCATGAAGGCCTCGGACATCGGCCCGTTCGGCGTCATCACGCTGGTCCTGGCGCTACTCGCGCAGGTACTGCTGCTGGCGAGCGTGTGGGGGCGGCACGGCGCGTGGTACGGAGCGTGCGCGATCGCAGTGGCCTGCGTCGCCGGCCGCCTCGCGGTGACCTGGGCCTGCCGGCCCGGCGTTCCCTCGGCCCGGCCCGACGGCCTCGGGGCGTGGGTCGCGGGGAGCGTGTCGCGGATGGCGGTCGGCGTGGCGTCGGCGGGGGCGTCGGTCGCGGTAAGCGTCGCAGGGTTCTGCGTATCCGACGGCGTGCACTGGCTGCTCTGGCCGGCCGCGGTCGTCGTGGGTGTCGCCGCGTCAACGGCGTTGCTGCGTCACACGATCCGCCGCTTCGGAGGCATCACCGGCGACGTGCTCGGCGCCCTCGTCGAGGTCGGCTTCACGGCCGCGTTGGTGGTTCTGGCGCGCTGACCAGACGTCGCATGCGAAGATCCGGCAATGGCAATCCCGGATCCGCTCGCCGTCCTGTGCGCATTGCTGGACCGGTCCGTGCAGCAGATCGCCGAAGCCACCGCCGACGCGCGGGTCTTCGACCGGGGACTCATCATCCGCGTCGCCGATGTCTGGGACAGCAACACCCTCCCGCTCTTCCGCGCCGCCTTCGGCACGAGCGGCCAGGGAGCCGGGGAACGAGCCATGACAGCTCTGCTGTGGATGGCGGAGTTCCACCGCGAATGGATGGTCGAGCAAGCCGCAGTCGCCGGATACGCGCTCGAAGAATCGTTGCCACCGCGTTCGATCGCCGGGCCCCACCGCGACTACCAGGGCACGGTGCGCCCCTCGACGCAGCCGCTCGACGCGGACGTCGTCGAGGAGATCGCCACAGACTACGATCTCGGCGCGGCACAACTGACCCACATCGCGGCCGAACGCGCAGGGCTCGACCTCACGGCGCGGGTCAGCCTGACCGTCCCGCGTCGCTTTCGCGCCGAAGCACCGCTTCCGGCTTCGATCGACCTGCACTTGAGCGATGTCACCCAAGTCGAAGCGGCAGCCACCGATCTGCAAGGGGTAGCAATCACAGTCGCAGCCGACGGCCTGAAAATCGCGCTGGGCACGAACGGATTCGCGCAGGCTGCCACAGGGTTCCTTCGTATCGACGACGCGGCATGGCATCTGTCGGCCGCGGGTCAGCGTGCCGACGCAGAGGTCCCACCGAAGTCTGACCACCGAGAACAGCGCGCCCTACCGGTCCTCAAAGCCGAACTGAGCCAGATCGCCGAGGAGGCAGCACGTCGCCTCATCACGACGATGCTCGGGATCCGCGGCGTGCGCTACGTCCGGGACATCGATCTGCAAGTGATCTTCAATCGCTGTCAGCGCTACGCGAACGCTGGGCAACGGATCCTCGACGCGGCCCGACAGCCGACCGCCGAGCAGCGCGACGCCATCCTCCGCCGGCTGTCCGCGGCCGGAGGACCGCTGCCCGATACGCAGCCGAAGGTGATGTCCGCGAGCCGTCCCAGCGAGTCGGCAGCCGAGCTCCGAATGGTCGCCTATACCGCAGCTCACGAACGGCATGAGAAGTACAAGGAGGAGCTCCTCCGGCATTACGCAGTGCCTCGCAGCGATGCGGACCACCACGGCCCGTGGCAGATCAGCATCCTGGAAGACCCCGAGACTTCGACCTTCAGTGTTCACACCGAGGACTTCCAAGCCGGCGAGATTCGCCGCTAGCGACCAAGCACCCGAGCCCGGAATCCGCGCGCTAGAAACAGCATCTTCGCCAGCCCCGCAGGCTCGTGGAACACGATGAAGTCCTCGAACCGGTGCGCGCCGCGGCGGCCGTCGATCCGCACCGCCGCGTCGCGCAGAGCGGTCAGTTGCGCGACCGTCATCGGCAGCGCTCGCTCGTGCGGCTGGTAGGTCGAGCCGATCGGGTAATCGCGGTGGGGCCGGTCCGTCATCTCGACGTGGCAGCCCATCACCCACGTCACCTCGTGCGCGGCGCAGAATGCCACGAGGCGGTTCAGCGTGGCCACCAGTTCGGCGTAGTCCGCGACGTAGATTCGGCCCGGGTACACGGTGTCGCCGGTCAGGAGGAAGCCGGTCGCGGGGTCGTGGAACGCCACGCCCGCGGTGTGGTGCCCCGGCGCTCCGATGGCTCGCAGGGCGCGGCCGCCGAGGTCGAACGGGACTTCCTGGTCCGGCCAGCGCGCGTCGTCGAAGCCGAAGAACGCGCGGACCGCCTCCGGTTCCTTCGCGACGACCACCGTGTTGGGCCGCCCCGCGAACTGCGCGTCCGCTGCGACGTGGTCGCCGTGGCTGTGGGTGTGCGCGACCACGAGTCGGTACCCGTCGCGCGGGTGGCGGTACAGCCAGTCGGCGACGAGGGAATCGACCGTCTCCCGCAGCGGGAAGACCGCGGGGTCGGCGGTGGCCCCGGTGTCGAGCAGGAGCGCGCGGTCGGCGCCGAACAGCAGGTAGATGAACGGCGCCTCGTAGTTCGTGCTCTTACTCTGCCGCAGGATCACCGTGCGCTCGTCGTACGCCTGCACCTGGATCGGCGGCTCCGACGCCGAGCTCCAGCGCGGTACCCCGTGGTTCCAGCGGAGGTCCAGCGGACTCGCCACCGCCTTACGCCGCCCCGACCACGATGCCCCAGGTGTGGGTCACCGAGGCGCCGGGGGCCAGGTCGATGACGCCCTTGCCGGTCGCGAAGGCGTTCGGCGGGCAGCTCATCGGCTCCACCGCGAGCGCCGAGCGGCGGTAGGGGTCGTTCAGCGGGTCGCCGGAGAACAGCTGCACCCACTCCAGCCCCTCGCCGAACCACATCGTCACGCCCTCGGTGCCCTGGCCCAGGGTCACCCGGGCGCGGCCGTCGGCGTCGCGGACGATGTCGGTGTACGCCGTGTCCAGCGTCACGCCGCGCAGCGAGCGGCGGTCGCGGAAGTCGTACGGCGTGCCGCCGACCGGCACCTCGCACTGCGGGATCATGCGCTCGTCCACCATCAGCCAGCGGCCGGCCGGGACGCGGGCCAGGCCCTGCGGGCCGTCCAGGCCGCCGTCCGTCTTCAGGTACGCGTGCGAGCCGATGCCGTAGGGCGCGTCCCAGTCGCCGGCGTTGCGCGCGGTCACCGAGATCGTCAGGCCCTCGTCCTCGTCCAGGGAGTACTCCGCGACGAGGTCGAGCACGAACGGGTAGCCGGGCTGCGGTTCCAGACGGAGGGCGAGGCGGAGCGCGGAGTCGGTGTGGGCGTCCACCTGCCAGGAGGCGTGGCGTGTCAGGCCGTGGATCGCGTTGTGGCGGGCCGGCTCGCTGATCTCCAGTTCGCGCTCGACGCCGCGGAACTTGTACTTGCCGTCGCGGATGCGGTTCGGCCAGGGCATGAGCAGCTGGCCGCTGCCGCCGACCGGGGCGCCGTCCTCGGGGAACTCCATGATCAGTTCCCGGTTGTCCAGTCGCAGGGACCTGAGACCGGCTCCGACTTCCGTCACCACGGCGGTGTACTCCCCCGCCTTGATCGTGTACTGCTCTCCGGTCGGCCGCTCGCCACCATTGCCGGTATGGGGGATGCTGATCATGCCGCCATGGTCCCACGAGCACGCCCCCGGCGCTCAGGCCGGGGGCGGATCGCTCAGGCGGGGCTCAGCCGCGGGTGCGGACGACGACGAACGGGGGCTTCACGACCGTGAACGCCGCCGCCTTTCCACGCACGTCCAGGTACACGGTGTCGCCCTCGGTGTGGTCGCGGTCGAGCAGCGCCAGGCCGATGCCCTCGCGCAGGGACGGCGAGAAAGTTCCAGACGTGACCTCGCCGATCTGCTTGCCGTCGGCATCGTTCACCACCATGTGCGCGCGCGGGATCGCGCGGTCCACGGCGCGGATGCCGCGCAGCAGACGCTTCGCCCCGGCCTCGCGCTCGGCCAGCAGGACCTCGCGGCCCCAGAAGGCCGGCTTCTTCCAACCCACGGCCCAGCCGGCGCGCGCCATGTTCGGCGTGATGTCCATCGACAGGTCCTGGCCGTGCAGCGGGTAGCCCATCTCGGTGCGCAGGGTGTCGCGGGCGCCGAGGCCGCAGGCGCGGATCTCGAACTCCTCGCCCGCCTCGATCAGGGCGTCCCACAGCGCTTCGGTCTTGTCCCACGGCGCGACCAGTTCGTAGCCGTGCTCGCCGGTGTAGCCGGTGCGGCAGACGGTGAGCGGCGCGTCCTGGAAGGCGGCGACGGCGAAGGACATGTAGTCGTGGTCGGTGGGCAGGCCGAGCTTGGCCAGCACCTCGGCCGACTTCGGGCCCTGAACCGCCAGCACGCCGAAGTCGCGGTGCCGGTTCTCGACGGTGACGCCTTCGGGGGCGGCGGCCTGCAGCCTGCGGACGACCTCGGCGGTGTTGGCCGCGTTGGGGATCAGGAAGACGTCCTCGGGGCCGTTGAGATAGGCGATGAGGTCGTCCACCACGCCGCCGGTGGCGTCGTCGCAGCACAGCGTGTACTGGGCCTGGCCGGGCTCGATGCGCTGCAGGTCGTTGGCCAGCACGGAGTTCACGAAGGCCGCGGCGCCGGGCCCGGTGACCGAGGCCTTGCCGAGGTGGCTGACATCGAAGACGCCGACCTGCTCGCGGACCGCGGCGTGCTCCTTGAGCACCCCTCCCGTCTTGCTGTACTCGATCGGCATGTCCCAGCCGCCGAAGTCGGACATCTTCGCGCCCAGGGCGACGTGGCGGGCGTGCAGGGGCGAGGTCAACAGATCGCTGGTCACAGGCCGAGACGATACCCGAGGACGCGGCGTGGCCGGGCCGCGGGCGAGGGCCGCCGGCCGGTCCGGCAGGCCGTCGCCACGGCCCCGGTCGGCGCGGTCGGCGGTCATCCCGGCGCTTCGCCCGGCATGCCGGTACGGAATACAGTCGCCTAAAGTAACGATGACCCGGGTGACGGCCGCCTCGACCGTGTGAATGAAGGGCGACCCCCTTCCCCGCCAGAATCTGCAGATGTCCTAGCGAGAACTGGATCAACGATGACCTCGATCTCCCTGTCCGCTACCGCGACCGGCAAGGCGGACGCCGTCGTAGTCGGCGTGTACGCCACCGAGACCGCCAAGGGGGTCAGAGGCGTCGCCCTGGCGCCCGGCGCCGAAGCCGTGGACGCGGCCTACGGCGGCGCCCTGGCCAAGGCGCTGGACCTGGTCGGCGCGGCCGGCAAGGACGGCGAGCTGACCAGGGTGCCGGCGCAGGGCGACGTCAAGGCGCCGCTGGTCGTCGCCGTGGGCCTGGGCAAGAAGCCCGGCAAGGGCGAGCACCCGAGCACCGACACCCTGCGCAAGTCGGCCGCCGCCGCGGCGCGCTCGCTGAGCGGCAAGGCCAAGGCCGTCTTCGCGCTGCCGGCCGAGGACGCCGAGCAGGCCGGCGCGGTGGCCGAGGGCGTGCTGCTCGGTGCCTACGCCTGGGAGGGCCTCAAGACCCCGCGCAAGGACGCGAAGGGCCCGGTGGCCGAGGTCACGCTGGTCACCGCCGCGGCCAAGCAGGCCGCGGTGAAGAAGGCCGTGGACCGGGCCGCCACCGTCGCCGGCGCCGTAAACCTGGCCCGCGACCTGATCAACACCCCGCCGTCGCACCTGTACCCGCAGACCTTCGCCGAGCGCGCGCAGGCCGAGGTGAAGGACGCCGGGCTGGGCACCCTGAGCATCGAGGTACTGGACGAGAAGGCGCTGACCAAGGGCGGCTACGGCGGCATCATGGGCATCGGCAAGGGCTCGGCCAAGCCGCCGCGCCTGGTGCGCGTGACCTACCGGCACCCGAAGGCGAAGAAGCACCTGGCGCTGGTCGGCAAGGGCATCACCTTCGACACCGGCGGCATCTCGCTGAAGCCGGCCAACGCGATGGACACCATGAAGTCGGACATGAGCGGGGCGGCCGCGGTGTTCTCCGCGACGCTGGCCGTGGCCCGCCAGGAGGTGCCGGTCAACGTCACCACCTACTTGTCGCTGGCCGAGAACATGCCCGGCGGCGGCGCGGTGAAGGTCTCCGACGTCATCACCATGTACGGCGGCAAGACCGTCGAGATCATGAACACCGACGCCGAGGGCCGCGTGGTCATGGCCGACGCCCTGGCGCGGGCCAGCGAGGACGGCCCGGACCTGCTGCTGGACGTCGCGACCCTGACCGGCGCGCAGGTCCTGGCGCTGGACCGGCTGTCCGCGGTGATGGGCAACGACGACGAGCTGCGCACCCGCATCGTGGAGACCGCGAAGGCGGCCGGCGAGGAGATGTGGCCGATGCCGCTGCCGGAGTACCTGCGCGAGACCATCGACACCCAGAGCGCCGACATCTCGAACATGGGGCAGCGCATGGGCGGCATGCTGGTCGCCGGCCTGTTCCTGCGCGAGTTCGTCGGCGAGGGCATCAAGTGGGCGCACCTGGACATCGCCGGCGCCTCGTTCAACGAGAAGGGCCCGTACGGCGACACGCCGAAGGGCGGCACCGGCGCCGCGGTGCGGACGCTGGTGAAGCTGGCCGAGGACCTGAGCTCCGAGAAGTAGCCGGCCGGCTGGTAGGCGGCCGGCAAGTAGGCAGCCGGCCAGGAGTCCCGCTAGGACCTCCGCGCTGATCCGAAGCGGTCATTTCCCGAGATGGGAGGTGACCGCTTCGGCGTTCGCGGGTAGGCGTGTCGCCATGAGCGCGGACGACGGCACCGATTCCAGCGGATCCACCGATTCCGGTGATTCCGCCGCGCACCCGACGCACGACCCGCACGAAGGGCTCGGGGCGCGGCTGAACTGGCTGCGGGCCGGCGTGCTGGGCGCCAACGACGGCATCGTCTCCACCGCCGGGCTGGTGGTCGGCGTCGCCGGGGCCACCGACACCCAGTCCACGCTGCTGGCCTCCGGCATCGCCGGGCTGCTGGCCGGTTCGCTGTCGATGGCCTCCGGCGAGTACGTCTCGGTGTCCACACAGCGCGACACCGAGAAGGCCGCCCTGGCGCTGGAGCGCAAGGAACTGGCCGAGTCACCCGAGGCGGAGTTCGAGGAACTGGTCGGCCTGTACCGCGACAAGGGGCTGACGGAGACCACCGCCCGCCGGGTCTCGCAGGAGCTGACCGCGCACGACGCGCTCGGCGCGCACGCGCAGACCGAGCTCGGCATCAACCCCGACGACCTGGCCAACCCCTGGAGCGCGGCGATCGCCAGCTTCGTCGCGTTCAGCGTCGGGGCGCTGCTGCCGCTGCTGGCGATCGTGCTGCCGCCGCACGGCTGGCGGGTGCCGGTGACGGTGGTCAGTGTGCTGATCGCGCTGGTCGCCACCGGCTGGGTCAGCGCCCGCTTGGGCCGGGCGGCGCCGGGGCGCGCGATCGCGCGGAACGTGGTCGGCGGGGCACTGGCGATGGGGATCACGTACCTGGTCGGGACGCTGATCGGGAAGGTGGATTAGGCAGCACGGCCACGATCGGCACCGCCGACCGGACCTCGGAGACGAACCGTTCGAGCACGAGATACGTGGGACCGGTCATGCAGCCAGTGAACCACCTACGGTGTTGCCCTCACGGAGTTGCGGCGAGCGTTCGACGCGGGGCTGAATAGTTCCTCATGTGGCACGAGAAAAAGCGGATCGAGGGTTGGCACGCCGCGGCGGAGGCCGGCGACTCCGACGCGATGCTGCATCTGGCGCGCGCGGTGAAGCACAGCGATCCGGTGCAGGCGGAGCACTGGCTGCGGTCGGCCGCCGACCTCGGGAATCTGGAGGCGGTCCACAAGCTGGGCCTCGTGTTGTGGCACCGCGGAGAGTACGAGGGCGGCGAAGACCTCGTCCACCGGGCCGCGCTCGGCGGCTATCAGGACGCGATCGCCACGATGGGGCAGCTCTGCGAGAAGCGGGGCGATCTCAAGGGCGCCGACGCGTGGTTCTGCAAGATCGCCGCCGACGACGACAGCGACTGAGGACGGAGTGCCGGAGTACCGGCAGATGGCGATCGCCTCGCGCAATCCGCAATCCGCTGCCCGCCGCGCCTTCCCGACATCACATCACCGCGCACCACCTCGCGCGGCTTCGCGCCGACCCGCGCCCGCGCCTCAGACCCCGTCCAAGCGCCGCTTGTCCTCCTCGGCGCGCTTGCGCGTCCAGTCCCGCATGCGCTGTGGGTAGCCGACCACGTCGGCGTCGTAGGCGGGAATCCCTAATGCCCGCGCCAGCGCGTGCGCCTGTTGGGGGCTGCGGACCCGCCGCCGCGTCCATTCCCCGGACGCGGCGATGAAGACCACTGTGGTGTCGGTCACAGCGGTGCGCGGCTCTATATAGGCCTCGACGCCGACGCGGCTGCGGGCGAACTCGCTCAGGTGCGCTTCCGCCGCGGCCAGTTCCTCAGTGGATCTCCTGCTGGGCGGCGGGGCGGTCGGTCCGGGGGCCGGAGTGGACAGGCTGGGGCGGCGTCGGCGGAACAGGGGCATAACCACTCCCGGAAGATCGTTGCTCCCTCGGGCCGGGCCGTGGGGCTCGGCGAAAGTCGGGTCCGCACGCGGACTAGACTGGCTTTCCGGTCGCGGATGCGCTACCCGCGACTCCGCGTCCGTCCGTGTGCTGACCCTTCCACAGCAGTGTGTCAGTGTGGGGCGGAACCGGACCGGTGAATGCGACAGCAGGCAGCGAGAAGAGGAACGCACGTGGCAGGCGACAACCAGTTCGACTTGGTCATCCTCGGCGGCGGTTCGGGCGGCTACGCCTGTGCTTTCCGGGCGGCGGACCTCGGGATGAGCGTGGCGCTCATCGAGAAGGCCGAGGTCGGCGGGACCTGTCTGCACCGGGGCTGCATCCCCACCAAGGCGCTGCTGCACGCCGGCGAGATCGCGGACAACACCCGCGAGGCCGCGCAGTTCGGCGTCGCCGCCACCTTCCAGGGCATCGACATGGCCGCCGTCAACTCCTACAAGGACGGCGTCGTCGGCCAGCTGTACAAGGGCCTGCAGGGCATTGTGAAGGCCCGCAAGATCGAGTTCATCGCCGGCGAGGGCCGCCTGGTCTCGGCGAACACGGTCCAGGTCAACGGGCAGAACGTGACCGGCGAGAACGTGGTGCTGGCGACCGGCTCGGTGCCGAAGTCGCTGCCCGGCCTGGAGATCGACGGCAACCGCGTCATCTCCAGCGACCACGCGCTCAAGCTCGACTACGTCCCGGCCTCCGCGATCATCCTCGGCGGCGGTGTCATCGGCTGCGAGTTCGCCTCGGTCTGGAAGTCCTTCGGGACCGACGTCACCATCATCGAGGGCCTGCCGCACCTGGTCCCGCTGGAGGACGAGAACTCCTCCAAGCTGCTGGAGCGCGCCTTCCGCCGCCGCGGCATCAAGTACGAACTGGGCAACTTCTTCTCGGGTGTCGAGTACACCGAGAACGGCGTGCGCGCCTCGATCGCCAACGGCAAGACCGTCGAGGCCGACCTGATGCTGGTGGCCGTCGGCCGCGGCCCGGTCTCCGCGGGCCTGGGCTACGAGGAGGCCGGCGTGGCGATGGACCGCGGCTACGTCAAGGTCGACCAGTACTGCCGCACCTCGGTCCCCGGCGTCTACGCCGTGGGCGACCTGATCCCGACCCTGCAGCTGGCGCACGTCGGCTTCGCCGAGGGCATCCTGGTGGCCGAGCACATCGCCGGCCTCAACCCCGCGCCGATCGACTACGACGGCGTGCCGCGCGTCACCTACTCCCACCCCGAGGTCGCCTCGATGGGCCTGACCGAGGCGCAGGCCAAGGTCAAGCACGGCGACGCCGGCGTGAAGACGTTCAACTACGACCTCGCCGGCAACGGCAAGAGCAAGATCCTGAAGACCTCGGGCCAGGTGAAGGTGGTCCAGCAGGTCGACGGCCCGGTGCTCGGCGTCCACATGGTGGGCGACCGGATGGGTGAACTCGTCGGCGAGGCCCAGTTGATCTTCAACTGGGAGGCGCTGCCGCAGGAGGTCGCCCAGCTCGTGCACGCGCACCCGACGCAGACCGAGGCGCTGGGCGAGGCCATGATGGCCCTGGCCGGCAAGCCGCTCCACGTCCACGACTGATAAGCCTGCTGTATGGACACCGCAGGACACAGCCTGCGGAAAACCCTGAGAATTCTGCACGGAATGTTCTGCGAAGGAGATAGAGAGCGCTCATGTCGGTCTCAGTAGTTCTGCCCGCGATGGGTGAGTCGGTCACCGAGGCCACCATCACCCGCTGGCTGAAGAAGGAAGGCGACCGGGTCGAGGTCGACGAGCCGCTGCTCGAAGTCTCCACCGACAAGGTCGACACCGAGATCCCGTCCCCGGCGGCCGGCTTCCTGGTGTCGATCAAGGTCGGCGAGGACGAGACGGTCGAGGTCGGCGCGGAGCTGGCGGTCATCGGGGACACCGCGGACGCCGCTCCGGCGGCTCCGGCCGCGGCTGCTCCGGCAGCCGCCCCGGCTCCGGCCCCTGCTGCTCCCGCCCCGGCCCCCGCGCCGGCTCCGGCTCCGGTCGCCGCCCCGGCGCCCGCGCCGGTCGCCGCCGCCCCGGCCCCCGCTGCCGCTCCGGCTGCTCCGGCGGCCCCGGCCGGCGGTGCCGCCGCCGGCACCCCGGTGTTCCTGCCGGCGATGGGCGAGTCGGTCACCGAGGCGACCGTCACGCGCTGGCTGAAGGCCGTCGGCGACACCGTGGCCGTGGACGAGCCGCTGCTGGAGGTCTCGACCGACAAGGTCGACACCGAGGTGCCCTCGCCGGTGGCCGGCGTCCTGCTGGCGATCAACGTCGCCGAGGACGAGACCATCGACATCGGCGCCCAGCTCGCCGTGGTCGGCGCTCCGGGCGCGGCTCCGGCCGCCGCCGCGCCGGCCCCGGTCGCGCCGCCCGCGCCGGCTCCGGCCCCCGCCGCTCCGCCGGTCGCTCCCCCGGCGCCCGCGCCGCTGCCGGCCACCCCGCCGGTCGCGCCGCCGGCTCCGGCTCCGGTCGCCCCGGCGCCGGCTGTCGCCGCCACGCCGTCGTTCACCGCGACCGCTCCGGCTCCGGCTCCTGCCGCCCCGGCGCCCGCTCCGGCCCCGGCCGGCGAGTTCCGCCCCGGCACGCCAGCGGTCGTCGCGCAGGCCACCACCGCCGCCCGCATCGACGCCCCCGGCGCCGGCTCGGAGCCGGCCGCGGCCTACGTCACCCCGCTGGTCCGCAAGCTGGCCGCCGAGCACGGCGTGGACCTGGCGAGCGTCACCGGCACCGGTGTTGGCGGCCGTATCCGCAAGCAGGACGTGATTGACGCGGCCAAGGCCAAGCCGGCCCCGGCCGCCGCGCCCGCCGCTTCGGCTTCGGCCCCGGCCGCCAAGGCCCCGGTCAGCCCGAGCCCGCTGCGGGGCCGCACCGAGAAGCTGACCCGGATGCGCGCGCTGATCGCCAAGCGCATGCTCGAATCGCTGCAGACCTCGGCGCAGCTGACCACCGTGGTCGAGGTGGACGTCACCAACGTCGCCCGCCTGCGGGCCCGCGCCAAGAGCGAGTTCGAGGCGCGCGAGGGCGTGAAGCTGTCGTTCATGCCGTTCTTCGCGCTGTCCGCGATCGAGGCGCTCAAGCAGCACCCGAACCTCAACGCGGTCATCGACACCGAGGCCGGCACGGTCACGTACCACGACTACGAGAACCTGGCCATCGCGGTGGACAGCGAGAAGGGCCTGATGACCCCGGTCATCAAGAACGCCGGCGACCTGAACCTGGCGGGCCTGGCCCGCGGGATCGCGGACCTGGCCGAGCGGACCCGCACCAACAAGGTCCTGCCCGACGAGCTGGCCGGCGGCACGTTCACGCTGACCAACACCGGCAGCCGCGGCGCGCTGTTCGACACCCCGATCCTGAACCAGCCGCAGGTCGGCATCCTGGGCACCGGCGCGGTCGTGAAGCGCCCGGCGGTCATCAACGACCCCGACCTCGGCGAGGTCATCGCGGTGCGCTCGATGGTGTACCTGGCGCTGACCTACGACCACCGGCTGGTGGACGGCGCCGACGCGGCCCGCTTCCTGGTCACGGTCAAGGAGCGGCTGGAAGAGGGCAAGTTCGAGGCCGACCTCGGGCTGTAGCGCTCACGAGCTCGGAGAAACTGCCCCGGTCCACAAGGACCGGGGCAGTTTTGTGTCTCAGCGCGAGTAGAACTCGACCAAAAGCTGCTCGTCGAACGGGACCGGCACCTCGGCCCGCTTCGGCTCGCGGGTGAGCGTCACCGCGAGCTCGTCCCGGCGCACGTCCAGGTAGGCGGCGGTCCGCTCGTCGGCGTACTGGCCGGCCGCGGCGGCCTGGAACGCCGGCATCAGCCGCGACTTCGGGCGCACCGCGACCACCTGGCCGGGCTGCACGGAGTAGGAGGGGATGTCCACCTTCGCACCGTCCACGGTCACGTGGCCGTGGTTCACGAACTGGCGCGCCGCGTAGATCGACGGCGCGAGGCCGGCCCGCAGCACCACCGTGGCCAGCCGCGACTCCAGGGCGGCGATGACGTTCTCGCCGGCCCGCCCGGAGCGCCGGCGGTTCTTGTCGAACAGGGTCCGGAGCTGCCGCTCGGACAGGTCGTAGTACCAGCGGATCTTCTGCTTCTCGGCCAGCTGGCGGCCGTAGTCGCTCTGCTTCCCGGCGCGCGGGCCGGCCGCGTGCTGCCCCGGGGGCAGCGGACGGCGCACCATCACGCGCTCGGCCTTGGCCGTCAGTGGTACCCCGGCCCGACGGGACCGGCGCACCTTGGGGCCTGTGTACCTCATGAATCACCTTGCTTCTGTCGTCTCGTCTTCAACTTAGGTTAGCCTAACTTAACTTCAAGGCGACCCGCCTGCCGGGATGGCGAGGATCACAGGTCTATGCTGCTGATATGCGGATCGCCATCACCGGTTCCACGGGAATGATCGGCACGGCGCTGTCCGCCGCGCTCACCGAAGACGGCCACGAGATCGTCCGCCTGGTCCGGCACACGCACCCGGACGAGGCCGCCGGAGAACGCCACTGGTCGCCCTTCGGCGACCCGGACCCGAAGCCGTACGAGGGCTGCGACGTCGTGGTGCACCTGGCCGGTGCGGGCCTGGGCGACAAGCGCTGGTCGGCCGCCTACAAGCGGGAGATCAGCGAGAGCCGCATCCACGGCACCGACACGCTGGCGCGCTCGCTGGCCCTGCTGTCCGAGAAGCCGAAGGCTCTGCTTTCCGCTTCAGCGATCGGCTTCTACGGCGACACCGGCACCACGCCGGTCACCGAGCAGTCCCCGGGCTCCGAGGACTTCCTGGGGGCGCTGTGCCGGGACTGGGAGGCCGCCACCAAGCCAGCCGAGGACGCCGGGATCCCGGTGGCGCACCTGCGCAACGGCGTGGTCCTGGGCGGCTCCGGCGGCGCGCTGGCCCGGATGCTGCCGTTCTTCAAGGCCGGGATCGGCGGCCCGATCGGCAGCGGCCGGCAGTACTTCTCGTTCATCGGGATGGCGGACTACCTGGCCGCGGTCAAGCACATCATGGCCCTGACAGTGGCCGGGAGCATGACCGGAGCGGTGAATGTGACCGGTCCGCTGCCGGTTACCAACCGCGCCTTCACCAAGGCCCTGGGGCACGTGCTGCACCGGCCGACGGTCATGCCGGTGCCGGGGTTCGCGCTGCGCGTGCTGTTCGGGCAGATGGCCAACGAGCTCACCGGGAGCCAGCGGGTGCTTCCGGCCCGGCTCACCGACTCCGGGTTCGCGTTCGGCACCCCGGATCCGCGCGCCGCGCTCGCTGCCGCGCTGGGCTAAATCAGTTCCCTTAAATGCGTAACGGTCCGAACACTCAGAGTTCTCAAATGCTGAGACAGCAGGCGTTTCGCAAGAGTACGCCACCGGCGCAGGGGTAGGCATTCCTCCACAAACGCCGACGCTCGGGCGGCTTCGCCGTGCCCAGCGCGAGCCGCGCGGGCCCACAAGGCGCGCCGGGGAGATCGGCTCTAGAGGGTGGAGGGGCTCCTGTGACAGTGCGAAGTCCGAGCCACCGGCATCACTCGGACGCTGACGTGATCGTCGTCGGCGCCGGAGTGGCCGGATTGCACGCAGCGGGACGGCTGCACGAGGCGGGTTTGGACGTCCTGGTCGTCGAGGCATCCGACCGGGTGGGGGGCAGGGCCGGGACCGAGCGGGTCTCCGGGTTCGTCGTCGACAAGGGGTTCCACCTGGTGAACTCCGTCGAGCACGGCGAGAACGCGAAGCTGGAGCTGGGTTGTTTCGCGCCCGGTGTGGACCTCCAGCTAGACGGCAAGCGCATCCGCTACGGCGACCGCGCCGGCAGCGACGGCGCGGTGAGTGCGGGCACGGTCCTGCGCACACCGCTGGGCTCGCCGGCCGAGCGCCGCCGGCAGTCCGGCTGGCTGCTCCGGGTGGCGCAGAGCCGCCCGGAGACGATCCTTGCCGGACCGGAGCGGTCTGCGGCGGAGCTGGTCGCCGAGGTGGGACTGTCGCGGAGGGTCGTGGACGGCTTCCTGCGGCCGTATCTGGAGGCGTTCGCCGCCGAGCCGGATCCGGGGCTGTCGGTGTCGGGCCGGGCGATGGAGCTGGCGCTGCGGCAGCTGGTGCGCGGCCGGTGGTGCCTGCCGTCGCAGGGGATAGCGGCGATACCGCAGCGGCTGGCCGAGCGGCTGCCATCGGGGGCGGTGCGGCTGGAGACCGAGGTCCTGATGGTCTACGCGAACGGCGTGGTCACCTCCGACGATGTGCTGCGCAGTTCGGCGGTGGTGGTGGCGACCGACCCGGCGACGGCGGTGGAGCTGCTGCCGGGGCTGCATGAACCGGAGCTGCGGTCGGTGACCGCCTTCCACCACGCGACCGTGCTGCCGCCGCCGCGCTCGGAGCCCGCGGTCCTGGTCGACGCCGACCCGCGCTCGCCGGTGGCGCGCACGGCGGCGGTCAGCCAGGCCGTGCCGGGCCGCAGCCCGGACGGCCGGACGCTGGTCTCCACGAACGTGGTCGGACACACCGGGACCCGCACCTCAGAACTCGAAGGCGAGGTGCGGGCCCGGCTCAGCGAGCTGTACTCGGCCGCCGACGACCGGTGGGAGTGCGTGGCGGTGCACCATTTCCCGTACGCGGTGCCGGCGATGACCTCGCCGCACAACTTCCGGCGGCCGGTGCGGCTGATCCACGGTCTGTACGTGTGCGGGGACCACCGGGGGACCGCCGGGATCGACGGGGCGATGGAGTCGGGACAGCGCGCCGCGCGGTCCGTGTTGGCTGATCTCGGGATTTCGTTTCGTGCCGGGGAGCTGGCCACCGCCTGAGAGGTAGGGGTGGCCGGGCCTGACTCCCCGGCCCTGGAGACGTCAGCCCACGTTCATCAGGCCACGGCGACCATCTCGCGCGAGCGGGTCGGCGCCGTGGCCTCGTCGACGAGCGCGAGCGCCAGGTCGGCGTACGCGAACTTGTCGGCACCGGGGATCGCCTGCGTGTCGCCGAGCCGGTAAGCGCCGGTGCCGGGGCCCTCGTCGAGGAAGACCAGCGGCGGGGCGAGGACCACCCAGTCCAGGTCCGAGGCCTGCAACAGGGGAAGCTGCGCGGCGTGGTCGCGGGAGAAGACCCGGGCCTCCTCGGGGAGCGTGTCGCTGTCGTAGGCCGGCACGCCCGGGGCCACTTCGAGCGCGCCGCCGATGCCGACCGCGACGAGCCGCCGGACTCCGGCCGCGCTGAGTCCTTCGACCAGCGCGCGGGCCGCGGCCACGAAATGGCCCTCGTCCATGGCCGCGGCGGTGTTGACCGCGACGTCGTGGCCCTTCGCCTGGGCCGCGACGCTCGCGGCGTCGGTGACGTCGCCGGCCACGACGGTCACGCCGGTCACGCCGTCCGCAGCGAGGTCCGGGTACTTGGCCGGGTCGCGCACGACGGCCGTGACCGTGTGCCCGCGCCGCGCCGCCTCGGCCACCGTGGGCCGTCCGGCGCGACCGCCGGCTCCGAAAACAATGATGTTCGCCATGTCCGCGACGGTAGGACCGGTGGCGCCGCTTACTGCAACGTAACTAGGCTCGACCTGTGGATGAAAGTGCCGCCCTGGGCCCGGAGATGTTCGACGCCGCCTGTCCCTCGGCCGAATCCCCGTTCCGGATCGCCGACAAGTGGGGCGGCATGGTGGTGCTCTGCCTGGAGGCGGGGCCGCGCCGCTTCACGGAGCTGCGGGTGCCGCTGCGGCGCGTCGCGCCGAAGGTGCTGACCGAGACGCTGCGCTCGCTGGAACGCGACGGGTTCATCACGCGCACGGTCTTCGACGAGAACCCGCCGCATGTGGAGTACGAGCTCACGCCGCTCGGGCGCAGCCTGCTGCCGGCGATCGCGGCATGTCGCGAGTGGGGGTTCGCGAACCTGGAGAACATGCGCGAGGCCCGGGATCGATACGACGGGGTAGGCGGCCCGGAGGCCGCCTGAGACGTCTACTCCCCCGCCTGCTCGCCGGGCCTACTCCGCCACCGGGAAGTTCGCCACGAACCGCCCCTGCGGATCCCACGTCTGCTTCACCCCGCGCAGCCGCTCCGCCTCGGCGGCCGACACCGTGTCGGCGAAGGTGTCCGTCGGTCCGAGGAACGTCGCCAGCTTCCCGCCGGTCACCGCGTCGCCGAGGGCGGCGACCACCTCCGCCTGCTTGGCCGCCACGGCGGCGCCGCCTTCCGGCGTGATCGCGAGCCCCAGCAGGTAGAGCAGGTACTCCTCCGCGACCGGGCCGCGCGGTCCGGGGCGGGCGCCGGCCAGCGCGCCGCCGAGGTGCCGCACCTGGAGCACCAGCAGCGGGGCGACCGGCTCGGCCAGCAGCGCCGCGATCTCGTCGGCGTCGAAGCGGCCGAGCAGCTCGCTGCGGGACACGCTCGGGGCGGGGTCGACCGGGTCGTTGGTGATGGTGGCGATCTCCTCGAACGGCAGCGCCTTCCACTCGCCCGACAGGGCGCCGCCGACGGCGTCGAAGGGCTTGAGCAGCGCGCGTGCGTCGCTCTCCGAGCCCAGATACGCCGCCGTCACCGCCACCATCGCCGGGGCGCCGCCCGGGAACTGCGCCCGCGAGATCCACAGGCTCAGCTCTTCCGGTGCCGTCGCCGTGACCGTGCGGAAGGCGGCGAAGAGCTCCGCAGCGCGGGCGTCCGGCCAGAACATCGTGCCGCCGAACAGCTCCGCCTCTTCGTGCAGCCGGACGGTCAGCGCGGTCACGATCGCGAAGTCGCCGCCACCGCCGGCCAGCGCGTGGAACAGGTCGGGGTTCTCGTTCGCGTTGGCCTTCCGGTGCTCGCCCGAGGCGTCCACGACCTCGAACTCGATCACGTGGTCCGAGGACATGCCGTACTTGCGGGCGAAGAAGCCGACACCGCCGCCGAGGGTGTATCCGGCCACGGACACGGTCGGCGAGCTGCCGGGCTTGGCGACCAGGCCGTGCGCGGCGGCCGCGGTGTTGACGGCACCGGACTTCACACCGGCACCGATCCGCGCGGTGCGCGCCTCGGGGTCCACGCTCAGCTCGTCCAGGCGGCCGGTGCGCAGCAGGATGGCGCCGGCCGCCGTGCCGGAGGCGCCGTGGCCGGTGGGCTGGACCGCGATCGGCACGCCGGCCTGGTTCGCGTACCGGACCAGGGCGGCCACGTCGTCGGCGTCGGCGGCCGTCACCACCGCGCGCACGTCCTGGGCGACCGCCAGGTTCCAGGGCTTGTGCGCGGCGTCGAAGCCGTCGTCGCCGGGCAGCAGGACCTCGCCGCGGACGGCGTCACGCAGGGACAACAGGGAGGGCTCGGACATGGCACCCGTTCCGTTCGGTCGTAGTGGTGATCGTCTCCCAAGGTACTGATCACCACTGACTCAGGCGGCGGGGATCGTCCGCAGCACGTCGTCGATCGGCGTCGGCGCCAGGCCGAAGGTCTCCTCGGTCAGGGTGCTGTCGAGGACGAAGGGCTTAGCGAACTGGTAGCGCGTGGCCCGCAGCTCCTTCGACATCTTGTCGAACAGGCCCGCGCCCCACAGGACCGGGTAGGGCAGCTGGGTTAGCTTCGCCGGCTGCAGGCCGCGGGCGGCGACGTAGTGGTCGGACAGCTCGCGCACGGTCAGCGGCGCGGTGGTCGGTACCAGCCAGGCCTGGCCCCAGGCCCGCTCGTCGCCGGAGACCACGGCCAGCAGCCGCGCCACGTCGGCGATCGCGGTCCAGCTGTGCTTCACGTTCAGCGGCGCGGGCACATAGGCGCGCTTGCCGTTGTCCAGGGGCTTGGCCAGCAGGTAGGACAGGATCGAGTTGGCCTCGATGTAGTCGCTGGCCCGGACCTCGGTCATCCGGATCCGGCCGGCCTGGTGCAGGGCCAGCGCGTCGCGGTACATGTCGGCGCGCAGCTTCAGCTTCGGGTGGGTCGCGGCCAGCGGGGTGTCGGGGCCGATCGGGCCGGTCACCGGGCCGTAGCCGTAGAGGTTGTTGGCGACGGTGAGCACCGCGCCGCTGCGCTCGGCGGCGGTCAGCAGGGCCGCGGCCAGCGGCGGCCAGTCGGAGAACCACTGGTGGTAGGCCGGGCTCGCGCAGTTGTAGAGCGCCGCGGCACCCTCGGCCAGCGCGCTGAGCCGGTCGGCGTCGGTGGCGTCGGTGGCCACCCGCTCGATGTTCGCGTGCTCCGGGCCGGAGCCGCTGCGCGTCACCACGCGCACCTGCTCGCCGCGCCCGGCCAGCACCTTCGCGGTGGCCGTGCCGACCGGTCCCGCACCTACGATGACGTGCAGTGCCATGATGTCCAACCCCTCTTCGACCGCTGTGCGGCGTGCGATGCTTCCCTTTGAGAGCAGTGCTCTCTGTTGACCTCACTGTGTGCTAGAGCGGCGCACTTTGTCAAGAGCAGTGCTCTCGCCTGTGTGCAATACTCTCGGTATGAACGCGGCAAAGGATTCGGGGTCGGCACGGATTTCGAGGTCGGCGAAGACCCCGGCACTGTCGGTTCGCGCCCGGGTCCGCGCGGAGATGATCAGCGAGATCAAGAAGGTCGCGCTGGACCACCTGACCCGCGACGGGGCGGCGCTGTCGCTGCGCGCCGTCGCCAGGGACATGGGGATGGTCTCGTCGGCCATCTACCGCTACTTCCCCAGCCGCGACGAGTTACTGACCGCGCTGATCATCGATGCGTACACGTCCCTGGGCGAGGCCGTGGAGAAGGCCGACGGGGACGTGGACCGCCGGGACGCGTACTTGTCACGATGGTTCGCGGTCTGCCACACCGTCCGCCGCTGGGCCATAGCCAGGCCGGCGGAGTACGCGCTCATCTACGGCAGCCCGATCCCCGGCTACCTGGCGCCGGACGAGACCATCGAGCCGGGGTCGTGGGCCATGGTGGCGATGGCGCGGTGCGTCGCGGAAGCCGAGGCTGCCGGGAAGCTCGACACCTCTGAGGGGGCCGGGGTGCTTCCGGCCACAGAGGACGCCACTTATGCGGAGGAGCTCCGTACCGTCGCGGTCGGCATGGGGTTCAACGAGGATTCGCACGTTATTGAGCGTGTCTTGAGTGCGATAACGCAGGTCTTCGGCGCGGTGAACTTCGAAGTGTTCGGACGGCTCAACAGAGTGTTCTCGGAGCGGGGCGAGTGGTTCGACCGGCAGGTGCGGGAGTTGGCGGTGGGGATGGGGTTGGCGCCGCGGTGATCAGCCGGCGGCGATGAGGACGCGTATCTCTTCGGCGATGGGGGCCAGCTTGTCCTGGGCGCCGATACCGCAGAAGAAGTCCCAGAGCTCGAAGCTGTGGATCACCTGGAACAGCCGGAACCTGCGCTCCCATTCGATCGGGACTTCGCCGTAGCCCTCGAAGAGTCCGTCGAGCTTCGCGCGGTTGTTCCCGATGGAGTAGCTGTGGGTCTTGGCGAGGTCCGCTATGGGATCCCCGGCCATGGCGTTCTCCACGTCGATCAGGCCGCTGAGGACCGGCCCGTCGGGGGTCTGCGTCACTATGACGTTCCCCTCGTGGAAGTCGTTGTGGAGAAGTACCGGACCTCTACATAGAGCGAACAGCTCTGCGCGGTCGCTGACGTACTTATGCGCAGCCTCATAGAGTTCTCGATCGCCGGTGGTGTCCAGATAGCTCTGTGAGACGCGCTTAAGCGTTGCCTGCATCTGAGCTTCGTTGGTCGGCTGGGGTTCGAAGATCTCCGTGGTGAGGTATCCGTAAGCCTCCTGCCCGATCGTGTGGATCCGCGCCAGGAGTGCTCCCATCTGGCGATAGACGTCCTTGAGTTCGGGCTCTGGGAGGGTGTCACTGATCGCGGCGACTGTGGTCCCGGGCAGTTTGCTCATCAGCAGGTACGGCAGGCCGAGAAGTCCGTTCGGGCCGGCCCCTCCGAGGAGCTTCGGCAGCAGCTCTATAGCGTTCTCGCGCAGGAGACGGTAGACGCCGATCTCTTTAAGGAGTTTCCATCCGTCGTCTTTCCCGTAGACCTTCACTACAGCGTTCTGTAGAGGATCTGCGCAGACGATCTCATAGGCGCCGGTCTCGATGCCGCCGTCCATGCGCCCGACGGCGAGGACCCGCGCACCGGGGACCGCTTCCCGCATCATCTCAGCAGCCTGTTCCCGGGTCAGTTCAGCCACCGGGCCACCGTAGTGACGGTCCGTGATGGATCTCAACGGATTTTCGCTCGTTACAATCACGGCATGGGTGATGAACCGCGGTGGCTGTCCGAACAGGAGATGAAGGCCTGGACGGGCTTCTTGGCCGCGACCGCTCTGGTCGAGCGGCGGATCGATCACCAGTTGCGGGAAGAGGCCGGGCTGTCGCACACGCAGTACGAGATCCTGGTGCGGCTCTCCGCCTCCCCTGAGGGTTCGCTGCGCATGACCGAGCTCGCCGAGGCGCTGCTCACCTCCAAGAGCGGGCTGACGTACCAGATGACGCAGCTGGAGAAGGCCGGGCTGACCGAGCGGCGGTCGTGCCCGACGGACGTGCGCGGGGTTTTCGCCGTCCTCACGGAGGCCGGGCGGAAGAAGCTGGAGCAGGCCGCGCCCGGGCACGTGGCGGTGGTGCGTGAGGCACTGATCGACGTGTTGACCCCCGAGCAGCTCACGGTGCTCGCGGACGGCCTCGGCGAGGTCTCCCGGCGGCTGCGGGAATAGCCCCGGTGCGGGTGGGGTTTGTTCAAATTCGAACGCCGGTCTAAGGTCGGCTCAGCAGGTTGTTCGAATTGGAACAGCTCGTCACGGAGGGACCCGTGCCATGAACGAGACACCCGAGGCATCTATCCGTACCCGCGTGCGCGTGCCGCTGCGCTTCGGCGACGGCTACAGCGTGGACGCGGAGCTGGTGACGTTCCACGGCTTGGTCGACGGCGGCGAGCACCTGGCCATCGTGCTCGGCGAACCCGGCCGCACGCCGCTGGTGCGGATGCACTCGGAGTGCCTGACCGGCGACGTGTTCGGCTCCGCGCGCTGCGACTGCGGGCCACAGTTACGCGAGTCCGTCGAGCGCATCGCCGAGGCCGGCGGCTACCTGCTCTACCTGCGGCAGGAGGGGCGCGGGATCGGGCTGTACAACAAGCTCGACGCGTACGCGCTGCAGGACGCGGGGCTGGACACGTACCAGGCCAACGTCGCGCTGGGCCTGCCGGAGGACGCGCGGGACTACACCGTCGCCGCGCAGATGCTGACGGCGCTCGGCGTGGACAGCGTGCACCTGCTGTCGAACAATCCGGACAAGGAGGCGCAGCTGGCGGGGCTGGACGTGACGGTCGCCGAGCGCGTGCCGACCGGTGCGCACGCCACCGCCCAGAACCTGCGCTACCTGCGGGCCAAGGTCGAGCACACGCGGCACAGCATCGTGCTGGACGACGTGCTGTCCGACGGCGTGCTGTCCGTGGCCTGAGACGCCCCGCACACCCAGGAGATGCCATGAGCACCGAGACGAGCACACCCTCCGCATCCCCCGACCGGATGCCCGCCATCTACCTGAGCCACGGCGCGCCCCCGCTGGCCGACGACCCCCTATGGCCGGGCCAGCTTGCGGCCTGGTCGGCGGACCTCCCGAAGCCGAAGGCCGTCCTGATGGTGTCGGCGCACTGGGAGGAGGCGCCGCTGGCCCTCGGCGCCACCACGACGATCCCCCTGGTCTACGACTTCTGGGGCTTCCCCCAGCACTACTACGAGGTCCAGTACCGGGCGCCGGGCGCACCGGCGCTGGCCGAGTCGGTCCGCAAGCTGCTGCACACCCCGGGCCTGGAGGTGCAGGACGAGCCGACGCGCGGCCTCGACCACGGTGCCTACGTCCCGCTGGTGGAGATGTACCCGGAGGCGGACGTCCCGGTGCTGCAGATCTCGATGCCGACACTGGAGCCGGAGCAGCTGATGGCCATCGGCCGCCGGCTGGCGCCGCTGCGCGACGAAGGCGTGCTGATCGTCGGCAGCGGCTTCTTCACACACAACCTGCGGGCCCTGAGCCAGGAGGGCAAGGTCCACTCGGTGATGTCGGAGTTCGACGACTGGGGCAAGCGCGCGCTGGACGCAGGGGACGTGGACGCGCTGCTGGACTTCGAGAACAAGGCCCCGGCCGGAAAGCTGGCGCACCCTCGGACGGAGCACTTCGCGCCGCTGTTCGTGACGCTGGGGGCGGCCGAGGCGGAGTTGGGGTCGCAGCGGACGGTCATCGACGGGTTCTGGATGGGGTTGGCCAAGCGGTCGGTGCAGGTCGGATGACCGCTCCCGCGAGATCGCTGGCATAAGCGGCTCGGCAGCCGGAACGCTTTCTAGACCTGCGGCCCCGGTGCCCGAAGGCATCCGAGGCCGCAGCATCACATCACGCTACCGGGCAGGCTCAGCTGCACCCGCTAGTAGACCCACACCCCTCGCACACGTAGCAGCTCCCCGAAGGCCGCATCTTCGTCCCGCACGTCAGGCACAGGGGCGCGTCGGCGGCGTAGCCGAGCTTCGCCTCCAGGAGTTCCGTGGAGGAGCCGATGCTCTGGGGCATCGGGAGCGGGGCGGGGTCGGTGCTGTTCTTCTTTGCCGGGGCGGCCGGTTCGGTCCGGTGCTCTATCGGGGCGGACTGGGCGAGGGTTTCGTGGTCGAGCTGCTCGTCCTCGTCCGGGAGGTAGCTGCCGGTCTCCAGTTGGCGCTGGCGCTCTTCGTTCGTGTAGATGCCGTAGGCGGCTCGGGTGTCGAAGTCCAGGTGGTCCAGGGCCAGGCGGCGGAAGATGTAGTCGATGATCGACTGGGCCATGCGGACGTCCGGGTCGTCGGTCATGCCGGCCGGTTCGAAGCGCATGTTGGTGAACTTCGCGACGTACGTCTCCAGCGGGACCCCGTACTGCAGGCCCACCGAGATGGCGATCGAGAAGGCGTCCATCATGCCGGCCAGGGTCGAGCCCTGCTTCGACATCTTCAGGAAGACTTCACCGAGGTCGCCGTCCTCGTAGGAGTTGGCCGTCATGTAGCCTTCGGCGCCGCCGACCGAGAACGAGCTCGTGATGCCGCGGCGGTTCTTGCCCAGGCGCTTGCGGACCGGCTGCGCGTACAGGGTCGCGGCGGCCGGGGCGACGGCGGTGCCGGCAATGGCAGCGGTGGCCGAAGCTGCCGGCGCCGAGGAGGCGGCGGCAGCAGCCGCGGCCGCCTTCTGCCCCTTGGCGTCCTGCAGCGGCTGGCCGACCTTGCAGTTGTTCCGGTAGATCGCCAGCGCCTTCAGGCCCAGCTTCCAGCCCTCGAAGTAGATCTCCTCGACGTCCTCGACCGTGGCCTCCTCGGGCATGTTCACGGTCTTGGAGATGGCCCCGGACAGGAACGGCTGGATCGCCGCCATCATCCGGACGTGCCCCATCGGGGCGATCGAGCGCTCGCCCATCGCGCAGTCGAAGACCGAGTAGTGCTCCGGCTTCAGCCCGGGGGCGTCGACCACGTGGCCGTGCTCGCCGATGTACTCGACGACCGCCTCGATCTGCTCCTGCTGGTAGCCCAGGCGCTTCAGGGCCCGCGGGACCGTGTTGTTCACGATCTGCATCGAGCCGCCGCCGACCAGCTTCTTGAACTTCACCAGCGCCAGGTCCGGCTCCACGCCGGTGGTGTCGACGTCCATCATGAAGCCGATGGTGCCGGTCGGCGCCAGGAGCGAGGCCTGCGCGTTGCGCCAGCCGTTGGTCGCGCCGATCTGGAGGCCGCGCTTCCACTCGGTGCGCGAGAGCTCCAGGATCTCCTTGTCGAAGCTCTCGTACGGCTGGTAGGCGTCCGCCGCGTCCGAGTGCTTCTTCATCACGGCCGCGTGCGGCTTGGCGTTGCGGGCGAAGCCGTTGTACGGCCCGACCACGCCGGCCAGCTCGGCCGAGCGGCGGTAGGCGACGCCGGTCATCAGCGAGGTGATCGCCGCGGCGATGGCCCGGCCGCCCTCGGAGTCGTAGGCGTGGCCGGTGGCCATCAGCAGCGCGCCGAGGTTGGCGTAGCCGATGCCCAGCTGGCGGTAGTCGCGGGTGGTCTGGCCGATCTCCGGGGTCGGGAAGTCCGCGAAGCTGATGGAGATGTCCATCGCGGTGATGATCAGCTCGACCATCTTCACGAAGGTCTCGCTGTCGAAGGTGTCGTCGTCCCGCAGGAACTTCATCAGGTTCAGCGACGCCAGGTTGCAGGACGAGTTGTCCAGCGACAGGTACTCCGAGCACGGGTTGGACGCGGTGATGCGGCCGGTCTCGGGGTTGGTGTGCCAGGCGTTGATGGTGTCGTCGTACTGCAGGCCCGGGTCCGCGCACTCCCACGCCGCCTGCGCGATGTCGCGGAACAGCTTCTTGGCGTCCAGGGTCTCGATGACTTCGCCGGTCTGCCGGGCGCGCAGGCCGAAGCGCTCGCCGTTCTCCACCGCGGTGAGGAACTCGTCGGTGACCCGGACCGAGTTGTTCGCGTTCTGGTACTGGACGCTGGTGATGTCCTTGCCGCCGAGGTCCATGTCGAACCCGGCGTCGCGCAGCGCGCGGATCTTGTCCTCCTCGCGCGCCTTGGTCTGGACGAACTCCTCGATGTCCGGGTGGTCCACGTCCAGCACGACCATCTTCGCCGCGCGGCGGGTGGCGCCGCCGGACTTGATGGTGCCGGCCGAGGCGTCGGCGCCGCGCATGAAGGAGACCGGGCCGCTGGCGTTGCCGCCGGAGGACAGCAGCTCCTTGGAGGAGCGGATGCGGGACAGGTTCAGGCCGGCGCCGGAGCCGCCCTTGAAGATCAGGCCCTCCTCGCGGTACCAGTTCAGGATCGAGTCCATCGAGTCGTCGACGGCCAGGATGAAGCACGCCGAGACCTGCTGCGGGGACTTGGTGCCGACGTTGAACCAGACCGGGGAGTTGAAGGCGAACATCTGGTGCAGCAGCGCGTAGGCGAGTTCGTGCTCGAAGACCTCCGCGTCCTGCGGGCTGGCGAAGTACCCGTGGTCCTCGCCGCCCTTGCGGTAGGTCTTCACGATCCGGTCGATGAGCTGCTTGAGCGACCACTCGCGGACCGGGGTGCCGACGGCGCCGCGGAAGTACTTGGTGGTGACGATGTTCGCGGCGTTCACCGACCAGAACTCGGGGAACTCCACGCCCTTCTGCTCGAAGTTGATCGAGCCGTCGCGCCAGTTGGTCATCACGACGTCGCGGCGCTCCCACACGACCTCGTCGTACGGGTGCACGCCGGGGGTGGTGTGGATCCGCTCGATCTGCATTCCCTTACCGCCCTTGGCGGGAGCCTTCGCCTCATGGGAAACACCCGGGGCGGGCACGACCTGCCCGGGCTTCATGGGAGCCTTCCCGTTGCCGCGGGCCGACGCCGCACCGCGCGGGCCGCTAGCCGTCTCCGTCATACTTCTTCCCTCTCCCGTTCTGGGAAACCATTCCGACGCCCCGTGGCGGTTCGCCGCCTACGGAATTGATCAAGCTTTGGATCGCCGGGCCCCAGGTGAGGGGCCCGCGAAGATTTTCATCATGTCCCCGCCTGTGACGGCGGGCGTGGGGCCGTCAGGCCCGTTCGCGCTCCGCCCGCAACAGCAGGATCTCCGCCTCGAAGTCCTCCAAGGACTCGAAGGCCCGGTACACCGACGCGAAGCGGAGGTAGGCGACCTCATCGAGCTCCCGGAGCGGGCCGAGTATCGCCAGCCCGACCTCATGGGTGGCGATCTCCGCGGAGCCGGCGGCCCGCAGCGCGTCCTCCACCTTCTGGGCGAGCACGGCCAGCTGGCCCTCGCTCACCGGACGTCCCTGACAAGCCTTCCGTACGCCACCGACAACTTTGTCCCGGCTGAACGGCTCGGTCGCGCCGGAGCGCTTCACCACCAGGAGCTGAGCGCTCTCCACCGTGGTGAAGCGGCGCCCGCACTCGGGGCACTGCCGGCGGCGGCGGATCGAGGTGCCGTCGTCGGAGCTGCGAGAGTCGACGACCCGGCTGTCGTCGTGCTTGCAGAAGGGACAGTGCACGGTTTCGGCCTCCTTCTCACAGCTGACGCACGCCTGACGCGCGACGGGATGGCGTCACCCTCCGCTGTGGTCTACTAACCACAACCTGTGGAGCGTTGACGCTATTCCAATCACAAGATGTAGGGGTACGTTAGCCAACCCGCCCCACCGGCCGCAACCCGGATCGGGGTCTGCCGTAAGGGTCGCGAGGGGTCCGTGGGACTACTGTTCGCGATCGCCCCAGCTACAAGGGCAAGACCGGTGCGCTGTTCGAATGCCCAAGATTCTTCACGGTTTCGCCCGACCGGACCAACGCGCCGCGCCCCGCCGGGCGCGAGTTTTCCGAACGGAGTATGGAAACAGGCCGTTACCTTCGCGCCGGAGCCGCGTTAGACATTCCGTACGCCCGCCCCCTCACGGGTTGTCGAACAGCCGTTCGTCACCGTGTGGGTGGCACCCGCTACGGTTGATCCGAGCGAACAAACTTTCACACGACCAGCCACCGCCCAGCTCAATGGCGAAGGAGCCGCAAGCCATGGCCGTCCGGAGTACTACCCCGACCGACACCCGAGAGGCCGCGCATGACGGACATGTGCCGTCCCCGCGCCTGACCGAGCGTCAGACCGCGGTCCTGAACGTGATCCGCGACTCGGTCCGGCGCCGGGGCTACCCGCCGTCGATGCGCGAGATCGGCGAGGCCGTCGGCCTGCAGTCCACCTCCAGCGTCCGGCACCAGTTGGTGACCCTGGAGAGCAAGGGCTTCCTGCACCGCGACGCGAACCGCCCGCGCGCCTACATCGTGCGCGGGGCCGAGGGCGCCGCCCGCAACGGCAGCGCCTCCGAGCCGGAGCCGGCGTACGTCCCGCTGGTCGGCCGGATCGCCGCCGGCGGCCCGATCCTGGCCGAGGAGCGGGTCGAGGAGATGATCCCGATCCCGAAGCAGATGGTCGGCGAGGGCGAGTTCTTCGCCCTGAAGGTGGTCGGCGACTCGATGATCGAGGCCGCGATCTGCGACGGCGACGTGGTCGTCATCCGGCAGCAGAAGCAGGCTGAGAACGGCGAGTTCGTGGCCGCCATGATCGACGGCGAGGCGACCGTCAAGGAACTGAAGAAGGAGGCGAACGCGGTGTGGCTGATGCCGCGCAACGCCGCCTACGAGCCGATCCCGGGCAACGACGCGGTCATCCTGGGCCGGGTCGTGACGGTGCTGCGCCGCCTCTGATCGACGCCGCGCGACGTCCGTGCGCCGCCTCGGCGAGTCCCGATTGGGCGGGACCCGCCGAGGCGGCGCAGGTCACGGACTTTCCTCAACGCTTTAGGGTTGTCAGCAACCTGTTCTACGGGTCGCACGTCACCCAGGCATGAATCGACTGAACAGCATCGCGCTCCTTGCCGGCGGCGCTCTCGTGGCGGTCGCCGCGACCGGTTGCGCGTCGAGCGCTGCCAAGCCCGCCGCTGCGGGTGCGGCTGCCACCAGTTCCTCTGCCGCGTCGGGCGCTCCGAGCACCGTGGCCTCCTCGGCGACCGGCGGCGCTTCGTCTTCCGGCCCTGTCGCCGCCTCCAGCCCCGCCGCGGCGGGCGGCAATACCACTGCTCCGGCCGCGCCCCCGGTCAGCCACGCCGCCTGTGCCAACGCCAACGTGAACGTCTCGCTCGCGCCGGCGATCTCGGGCCAGAAGTCGTCCGTCTTCGTGATCGCCGTGAAGAACACCGGCGCCACGTGCACGCTCGGCCCGATCCCCTACGTGTGGATCACGAAGAGCCCGACCGACGCCTCGGACGAGACGCGGCCTCTCATCCCCCGTGTCGACACCAGCAAGAAGAACATCATCCTGTCCGGGACGACCCTGTACGCGGCGATCGACATGCTCCCCGGCGCCCTCGCGACCACCACCGGCAACTACGGCGACCTGGCGGTGACCGCGAACCCGACGCCGGACACCAGCGGCAAGGACGTCCAGGACGTCGCGCTTCCGGCGTCCACCGCCGAGGGCAACGCGATGCTCGGCGCCTACGCCCTGACCCCGGCGAGCGCCATCAGCCAGATCCAGTACGCGACCACTCCGGAGAAGTAGCCGACAGCCGAGGGGGCGGGCAGCCGACACACTGCCCGCCTCGGTCCTGTCCACGTTTTGGGAAGCCGTGAGCAACCACCGGTGTGTATCGCACGTCATGCTGAAGTGAAAGCCCTGAATCGCATCGCGCTCCTGGCCGGCGGCGCTCTCATCGCCGCGGCGGCAACCGGTTGTTCGTCGAGCACATCCAAGCCCGTCGCCTCCGCCCCGGCCGCGACCGATGCCTCCACCACCGCTTCCGGCACACCCGGTGCCGCGACGACCGCGGCCTCCGGCGGGACGACCACGCCGGCGACCGACGCCTCCACCGGGTCGGCGTCGAGCTCGCCGTCGGCCACCGCCGCCACCGGCAGCTCGACGGACCACGGCGGCACACCGGCAGTCTGCGACAACGCGAAGCTGAACGCCACGCTCGCGCCCGCCGGCGCCGGGCAGAAGGCCTCCGTCCATGTGATCGCCGTGAAGAACACCGGCCCGGCGTGCGACATCGACTATCTGCCCTTCGTCTGGATCACCGCGGGCCAGAACAGCAGCCCGCCGCAGGCCCAGCCGCTGATCGAGAACGGGCTCGGCGGCGGCCCGCACATCATCGCCCCGGGTCAGACGCTCTACTCGGGGATCGACCTCGATCCGCAGTCGGCCTCGAACGCGGTCCCCGGCTACACCTACCTGGAAGTGACCGCGAACCCCACCAAGGACAGCAGCGGCAAGGACGTCCAGGACCTCAAGCTGCCGGCGCCCGCGAAGGTGGCCGGTGCCAAGCTCGGGACCTACAACGCCGATGAAGCGACCGCGATCAAGCAGATCGCGTTCGCCAGCGTGCCCCAGCAGTCGCAGCACTGACACGGTCGGGGCGCGCAGTCGCGCGACTGCCCGCCTCGGTCACACTCGTCTCGCCGTGCTCCGCTCAGTCCGGCTCAGTTCTGCTCGCCCGTCTTCGCCATCGCGTCGATGGCCCGCAGCGACTTCAGCACCCGGTCGGTGTCGTCGGTCTGCCAGAACGACGGCATCGAGGCGCGCAGGAACCCGCCGTACGGCTTGGTCGCCAGCCGGGAGTCCAGCACCGCGACCACGCCCTTGTCGTCGATCGCCCGGATCAGGCGGCCGGCGCCCTGGGCCAGCAGCAGCGCCGCGTGCGAGGCGGAGACCGCCATGAAGCCGTTGCCGCCGTTGCGGCCCACGGCCTCGGTGCGGGCCGCGGACACCGGGTCGTCGGGCCGGGGGAACGGGATGCGGTCGATCACCACCAGCTGGAGCGACGGGCCTGGGACGTTCACGCCCTGCCACAGGGACAGGGTGCCGAACAGGCAGGTCTCGGGGTCGTCGGCGAACTTGCGGAGCAGTTCGGCCAGTGAGTCCTCGCCCTGGCACAGGATCGGCAGGTCGATCTTCTCCCGCAGCTTCTCCGCCGCGGTCTGCGCCGCGCGCATCGAGCTGAACAGGCCCAGCGCCCGGCCGCCGGCGTTGTCCATCAGGTCCGCGAGCAGGTCCAGCTGGTCGTCGCGGATGCCGTCGCGGCCCGGCGGGTCCAGGTGCCGGGCGACGTAGAGGATGCCCTGCTTCGGGTAGTCGAAGGGCGAGCCGACGTCCAGGGCGCGCCAGTGCTGCGGCAGGTTCTGGACCGTGTCCAGGAACTCCTCGCCGTCGCTGTCGCCGTCGCGGAGCAGCTTCACCGCGGCGTCGTAGATCTCCTCCGGCAGCTCGGGCTTGAAGTCCAGCTCGACGCGCTCGTTGCCGTAGAGCCCGACGCTGCCGGCCACGCCGGTGAAGTCGCCGCCGAGCTTGAGCGTCGCCGAGGTGAGCACCACCGGGGTGCGCGCGAACATCTTGAAGCGGAGCAGGTGCTCGATGCCGAGCGGGGCGATCTTGAGAGTGGAGTTCTTGACGCCCTTGAACTCGCTGCGCTCCAGCCAGACCACGTCGGCCTCGGCGCCCTCCAGCACGCGCTCGGCGACCTGGTGCACGTTCTCGCACGCGGCGCGGGCCTGCTTGCGGGCGCCGTCCATGTCCAGGTCGCCGCCCTTGTTCTTGGACAGCTCGGTGAGCGCCGCGCGGCTCGCGTCGCGCAGCGCGGTCAGCGCCATGCCGATCTCCTCGGGCAGTCCGCGCTGGAACCGGCCCTCGGGGGTGTTCTCCAGGGCTTCGGTGAAGTCCAGAGTCGCCACCGCCAGGTTCGCGGCCGTGGCCTCCTTCACCAGCCTGTCGGCGCGGTGGTGCGCGCGCTCGACGGCGGTCTTGGTGAGCTCGCCGGTCGCCGCGGAGGTGACGCGGTTCACCAGCTCGTGCGCCTCGTCGACGATGACCGCGTCGTGTTCGGGCAGCACCTGCACGTCGGAGTCCATGGCCGCGATGGCCAGCAGCGCGTGGTTGGTGACGACCACGTCCGCGGACCGCGCCAGTTCCTTGGCCTGCTCGGCGAAGCAGTCCTCGAAGTACTGGCACTTCGATCCCAGGCACTCCCGCGCCGAGACCGACACCTGGGCCCAGGCCCGGTCGGACACGCCCGGCGACAGGTCGTCGCGGTCGCCGGACTCGGTCTCCTCGACCCACTCCCGGACCCGCAGCACCTCGGCGCCGAGCTTGCCCACGGCGAGCGGGTCGAAGAGCACGTCCTGGTTGTCGTCGTCGGCCGCACCGCCCTCGACCTTGTTCAGGCACACGTAGTTGTTGCGCCCTTTGAGCAGCGCGAACGCCGGCTCCCGCTTGATCAGCGGCTTTATCGCCGTGGCCAGCCGCGGGAGGTCGTGCGCGACCAGCTGGCGCTGGAGCGCGAGCGTCGCGGTGGCCACGATCACGCGCTTGTGGTGCGCCAGGGCCGGGACCAGGTACGCCAGCGACTTACCGGTGCCGGTGCCGGCCTGCACGAGCAGGTGGACCCGGTCGTCGAGGCTGGCGGCGACGGCCTTGGCCATCGCGATCTGGCCGGGACGGGTCTGACCGCCCAACGCCTCGACTGCTGCGTTGAGCAGGGGGGTCAGGTCGTCTTCGGGACTCCCGCTGGGAGCCTCGGTGGAAGTATCGGGGGTGGCCCCGCCAGAGTTCGGCATGGTCGCACCAGAGTACTTGGCGGGGCCGACACGATGGACTCGAGGCCTACAGACTCAGCGGGTTGCTCACCGTCCCGTACGCCTCCACGTGCGGCCGCTCCGCGCGGTCCCGGTAGCCGTCCAGCAGCAGCCGGTTCCGGTTCAGGCACAGTCGGTCGATGCGCTGCGTGAACAGGTCGAAGGCCTCGAAGCGGTCGGCGAGTTCGGGGAACGTGGCCTGGTAGTCCAGGATCCGGTCGGCGACCAGGCCCCAGAACAGCCTGCGGTCGACGTTCAGGTGCTGCTCGGCGATGCGCGCCAGGTAGCGGAAGTGCCCGACGAACAGGCCGGCGTGGATGAACTGGCACAGGTAGTCCGGCATCTCCCGCAGCAGCACCGCCGCCACATCGTCGGGGATGTCCGCCAGCTCCGGCAGGTCCTTCGCCGAGATGTTCACGTCGTCGACGAAGTCCTTCACCGCCAGCCGGGTCGGCCACTCGCGCTCGTCGTTGACCAGCACCGCGTTCTCCCCGTGCGGGGAGAAGACGACGCCGTACTTGTAGAGGAAGTGCAGCAGGGGCGGCAGGATCGCGGCGAACATCTTGTCCAGCCAGTCCGCGCCGTCCAGGCCGGAGCGCTTGACCAGCTCCACCACCATCGGGCGGCCCGCGTTGTCCACGTGCAGCAGCGAGGCCATGGTGCGGGCCCGCTCCCCCGGCTCCAGGCGCGGCGGCAGCGGCTGGCGCCAGATCGCGCCGAGGAGCTCGCGGTACTGATACGGCGCGTCCGGCATGCGGTCCAGGACCGGGTGCCGGACCGCCACCGAGGCCACCTCGCCGAGCAGGATCACGCGGCACTCGTCGTTCAGGTACGGGTCCGCGTCCGCGATGTCCAGCAGCCACGAGGTCACCGCCGGGGCGGCCACCGAGCGCTCGGTCGGCAGGCCGCGCCAGACCATCGTGTTCAGGATCGACAGCGGCAGCTTCACGTGGTGCCGCTCGGGGTGCGAGACGTTGGAGAACGTCCGGATCGACTGCTGCGGCAGGTACTCGTCGTCGGCGTAGCCGAGCGGGACGATCAGGCCCGCGGCCACCTCGGCGCCGAACAGCGGCTGGATCATCTCGTCCCACTGCCACGGGTGCACCGGGAGCCACCAGTAGCGGGCCGGGTTGAAGCCGTTGCGGACCAGCTCCGAGCCGAAGCGGATGCGGGTGTTGGAGTCCAGCTCGGTGGTGTACAGGCGCTGCGAGGTCAGGTTCCGGACCGCGTTGAACTCCGCGAGGTCCTGGTCCACCGCGATCCAGGGCAGGCGCATGTGGTGCCGGGCCTCGGGGGCGTAGCGGAGCGCGTCGGAGGCGGAGAAGCCGAAGCGCCCCTTGTTGAACACGATCCAGGGGTGGCCCTCCATGTGCCCTTCGAGCTCGGCGTAGGACAGGTCGGCGAGCTCGGACACGGTCAGCGCCGAGCGGGCCAGGCACACGTCCGCCGCCAGTGTCGCCGCCAGCTCGCGCACCAGGTGGCCGGCGGTGTCGCCGGGCAGCTCCAGGCGGCCCTGGGCGTCGCGGACGAACAGCATCGGGTCGTGCGGGGTGCTGTCCGCGCCGCGTTCGGAGCGGCGCAGGGACTCGGGGTCGACGAACCAGGACCCGTAGTCGCCGCGCTCGGCGCGGAAGCGGTAGCAGACGCCCTGGTCCAGATCGAGCCGGTAGTGGTCGGCGCCCTGCGCCTCGGGATCGGGCTCGGGGGCCAGCAGTCCCTCGTAGCAGAACTCGCCGACGCACTTCGCCAGCAGCGCGCGGGCCGCCTTGCGCCAGGATTCGGACGCCGCGCCGGTCTCGGCACGGAGATTGCGGGCCGAAGGGGACATACTCAGGGCACCTCGATTCGGATTCCGGGATCACGCTCCGCGGCCGCCTCCGGGTCGAAGGCGGTGTGCGCGGCACGCCGGGGCAGGTCGTAGACGGTCCGGCCGGTCACGGCGTTCAGGATGACGGCCGCCCGGTGCGCGCCCAGGCCCAGGTCGGGGGTGCCGACACCGTGCGTGCGCTGCTCGGCGTTCTGGACGTAGACGCCCGGCGCGACCCGGTGCTCCAGGTCGGCGGGCCCGATCAGCTGTGCCAGATCGGCGTCCAGGAAGGCCGGGAGGCGGTCGCGGTAGCCGGTGGCCAGGACCACGGCGTCGGTGACGACGCGGAACTCGCGCTTGAGGCGGTCGTGCAGGCAGGTGAGCTCGACCGAACCCCCGGCGTCTGGTCGCCACACACCGCCGGTGACCGACACCCCCGGCAGCAGCGTGGCACCGGTGTCCCCGGCCAGGCCGAGGGTGCCGCCGTAGAGGCTGTCGAAGGACCGCATGTGCAGCTCGGCGTGCAGGTCGGCGAGGGTCTGGAAGCTGATCGCCTTGTGCAGGCGGCCCTGACTGCGCAGCAGGTCGGCGCGGACATCCTCGCGCAGACTGTGGAAGAACCTCGTGTAGTCCGGCGTGAAGTGTTCGAGCCCGAGTTTGGAGTACTCCATCGGCTCGAACGCCGCGCTCCGCGTCAGCCACCGCACCCGCTGCCCCGGCACGCCGGATCGCAGCAGGTCCAGCACGATCTCGGCGCCGGACTGGCCCGAGCCGATCACCGTGATGTCGTCGAGATCGCGCAGGCGCGGCCGGTGCGTCGCGTATTCGGCGCTGTGCAGGACCGCGTGCGGTGCGGCGCCGGACACCTCGAACGGCATCGCCGGCTCGGTGCCGATGCCCAGCACCACGTTCGTCGCCGAGACGAGCGCCGGTCCGCTCGGCGCGTCGTACGCGATCTCGAAGCCTGACTCGGCGCGGCGCACCCGGGTCACCGTCGTGCCGAACCGGCAGAAGGGCAGCTGCGCGGCGACCCACTGGCAGTAGGCCTCATACTCGCGACGTTCCAGGAACAGGTTCTCGGCGAAGTAGAAGCTGTAGAGCCGATCGGTCTCCCGCAGCCAGTTCAGGACCGAGAAGCGGCTGGTCGGATCGGTCAGCGACACCAGGTCGGCGAGGAAGGGGACCTGGAGCGTCGTGCCGTCGAGCATCATGCCGCGGTGCCACGCGAACTCCGGCTGCCGCTCCAGGAACAACGCTTCCAGGCTGTGGTTCTCGCGCAGCGGCTCGGCGAGCGCCGCCAGCGACAGGTTGAAGGGACCGATTCCGACGCCGACCAGATCGAAGTGCGGCGTTCCCGAAGTCGAGTGCATCAGCCCGCCCTCCGCGTCTCGGGGATCAGGGTCCGGTCGTAGACCATGAGCATCGCCTGCTTGTCCGGCAGGTCCAGCACGCCGCGCGGCTCGAACCCGGCGTTGGTGAAGGCCCGGATGGAGCGCTGGTTGCGCAGGTCCGGCTCGGCGACGACGCGTGAGGACGCGGTCCGGGACAGGGCCCAGTCGGCGACGGTGCGGATCAGCGTGGAGCCGATCCCGCGTCCGCGGTACGAGCCGGGGCCGATCAGCACGTGGACGCCCACGTCGCCGCGCCGCGCCGAGTAGTGGTCGGCCAGCGGGTCCTGGTCGGCTCGGTAGACCTCCCAGTAGCTCATCGGCTCGCCGTCGAGGCGGCCGAGGTAGGGGTCGGAGTGCGCCGAGGAGAGCTGGGCGGCGATGTGCCGATCCAGCACCTCGCGCGGGCCCGCCAGCTCCCAGAAGGCGGCCACCTCCGGATCGTTCATCCAGCCGTGCAGCACGGCCAGGTCCTTCAGCGGCCGCAACTGCTCCATCTCGAAGCGGCCGAAGGGCGTGGGCAGCAGCCAGCCGGCGCGGGTCTGCGTCCTCTTCGAAATCGCCGGCGTGTTCATGATCGACATGGCTACGGCACCGCCAGCGGGTTCGGGATCTGCACGTACACGCTCTGCGTCTCCAGCGGGCCGACGAGTTCGTCGAGTCCTGCGACCCGGGTCAACAGGTTGGCCTTGCACGGCAGCGTCGGGCTCTCCAGCAACGCCTCGGTGACCCGGTGCGCGCGCCCCTGCGCCTGCCGCGCGGCGGCGAAGCGGCCCAGCACCTCGCGGGCCCGGCGCAGCAGCTGGCGCTCGTCGACCAGCGCGGTGGCGCCGAGCGCGCCGATCATGCCGATCAGGTTGTTGACGCCGACGTAGTAGGTCAGGCGCTCGTCCACGATGGTGTCGGAGACGAGGGTGTCGCTGTCCTCGCCGGGCCGGGGCACGAAGTCGGCCAGGTGCGCCACCGCCGACTCGCGGAAGTAGTAGCCCTGGTTGTCCCGGTAGCGGCCGCCCTCGGGCAGGCCGTGCGGGTCGAGCATGACCAGGGTGTTCTGCTGGTGCGCCTCCAGGGTGACCCCGTGCGCCGAGTCCAGCCACAGGATCGGCACCACGACGGTCTCCAGGTAGCGCGTGAACCAGTCCAGCACCGCCTCGGCCGGCCGGACGCCGGTGCGTTCGGCCGAGCCGACGATGATGTCGGCGAGCAGGTTCTCGCGCAGGTGGCCGTTGCGGGAGGGGCCGTAGCCGAGGTCGGCGAAGGCGGCGACGCAGTAGACGCGGTCCATCGGGCCGAAGGGGTTCTCTCGCAGCAGCACATCCAGGCCCGGGCCGCCGGTCTCGGCGGCGATCCACGCCGGGTCGCCGACGATGCCGAAGCCGGGGTGCGCGGCGGCCAGGGCCTTGGCCAGGCCGGCGTCCAGCATCCGGCGGACCTCGACGCCGCGCAGCAGCTCCTTGCGCAGGTTCTCGCGCTTGGAGTTGGTGATGTGCAGGGCCAGGGGCAGCTTGAGCATGTAGGGCGCGTCGGTGCGGTAGACGGTGCGGATGGAGCTGGTGGCGTGCCAGGGGCGGCCGTGCGGGCCGAGGTCGGCGAGCAGGCCCTGGTCCGTCAGGGCCCGGATCTCCGGGCGCTGGCGCAGGTCCTGCGACTGCCAGGGGTGGGTGGGGATCAGGATGCTGTTCGGCGTCGCGCCGCGCGGCAGGTCGCCGCCGAGGAGCTTGTGGACCAGGGTCGGGGCACCGTCGGAGTCGGCGGAGTCGTGGCTCGCGATCGCCGGGTCCACGGCCCACCAGTGCAGCTGGAAGGTGCCGTCGAGCTCGGGCGAGTAGCGCACGGCCTCCTCCTCGGACCAGCCCTCGCGGGCCTTCGGCGCCGGGTGGAAGGGGTGGCCGGCGACCAGGGCCTTCTCCGCCCACAGGAAGCGGGTCTCGCCCTGGGAGGTGCCGTGCGACAGGTGCGCGGCGATCCGGCGGGAGGAGTCGACGACCCGGCCGACCAACTCGGCCACCGCCGGCACACCGCCGCCGGCCTCGCGGGCGATGAGCGCGGCCAGGGTGGCGGCGTCCAGCGGCGGCGGGGCGGCCGGCGGCAGCCAGGACTCGGAGGTCCAGGCGCTGTCCGGCTCGATCTCGTCGCCGACCGGCCGACCGAAGGCCTTGTTCTTGGGCGCGGCGGACTTGCGGTTCGCGTGCGGCAGGGACAACGGGTAGATCGGGCCGAACCGGTGCCAGCCGACCGCCGACCAGGCGTCGACGTCGACCTCGACGGTGACCCCGGTGGCCGGGAAGGTCAGCCGCATCGGGCCGCCGGTCGGCACCGGGATCCGGGCCTCGCGGACCCAGCAGCGGAGCAGGACTTCGGCCGACAGCTCGTCGGCCGCGAATGTGTTCATGACGGGCCCCTGACAGACGCTGAAGATCCTGCGGATGCCGTGTCGCCGGCGGCGCGGACGGCGGCCAGCAACCCGTCGATCTGCAGCTCGGTGGTGTGCGGGTTGAGGAGGGTGAGCTTGAGGCGGACCCGGCCGGGGGGCGTCCCCGGCCGCTCGCGCGCCAGCTCGGTGCGGCCCAGGACGGCGCGGCCGGCCTGGAGCAGATGCCGCCGCAGGACCCCGTTGACGCGGTCGGCGTCGCGGGGGTCCGGCGGCAGGTAGCGGAACAGCACGGTGGTCAGGTGCGGCTCGGCGGTGAGTTCGAGGTCGTCGTGCCGCCGCACCGCGGCGGCGGCGTACCGCGCCAGGGCCAGGCAGCGGTCGGTGAGCTGCTGGAAGCCGTCCCGGCCGAGCGCGGTGAAGGCGGCGGCGAGCTTCACGGCGTCGGCCCGGCGCGTGGTGCGCAGCGAGCGGCCGAGCAGGGAGGGGTAGCCGGCCTGCTCATCGTCGACGGAGTTGAGGTAGGAGACGCGCTTCTCCAGGGATCTGAGCGACGCGGAGTTCTTCACCAGGAAGCAGCCGGCCGGCACCGGCTGCCAGCCGAGCTTGTGCAGGTCGAGGGTGACGGAGTCGGCGGCCTCGATGTCGTGCAGGCGCTCATCCGCGTCCGTGCCGAGCAGCAGGCCCCCGCCGTACGCCGCGTCCACGTGGAACCAGGCGCCGTACCGCGCCGCGAGCTTGGCGACCGGACCGAGCGGATCGATCGCCCCGAGATCGGTGGTCCCGGCGGTGGCGACGACGGCGAGCGGGATCTCGTCCCGGTCGGCGAGCGCCTCGAAGGCCTCGGCCAGCGCCTCCGGCCGCATCCGCCCCTCGGCGTCGGAGGCGACGGGGATGACGCAACGCTCGCCGAGGCCGAGGATCGCCGCGTTGCGCGCGACCGAGAAGTGCGCCTGATCGGAGGCGAGCACCCGCATCCGACCGGCGGCGAGGGGCGGGACCCCGTCGAGGTCGGGATCGATGTCGAAGCGCCGGCGCAGGACGTCGTCGCGCGCGAGCAGCAGACCCATGAGGTTGGACTCGGTGCCGCCGGAGGTGAGCACGCCGGCACTGGCGCCGGAGTAGCCGACGGCGCGAGTCAGGGTCCGGACGACCCGCTCCTCGATCTCACCGGCGGCGGGCGACTGGTCCCAGGAGTCGAGCGACTGGTTGAGCGCGGCGACGGCGGTCTCGGCGGCGACACTGACCGCGAGCGGCGGGCAGTGCAGGTGCGCGGCACAGTGCGGATGCGCGGGATCGGCGGAACCCCAGGCCAGCAGGCGACCGAGGGAGGCCAGGGTCTCGAAGGGGTCCTGGCCCTTGTCGGGCAGCTCGCCGAAGCCGGTGGCGGCGACGGCGTCGCGCACGGCCGCCGGACCGCCGGGCGGGAGGGGACCGAGCCAGTCGGCGCGGCCGCGGTCGAGGCCGTCGAGGACGGTGGCGAGGAGGAGCGCGAGGGCGCCGGTGCCGGCGGGGCCGGAGGCGAGGGCGGTGGCGTCGATGGTGGGGAGGCTCGGCGGGGCGAAGTGATCGGGCGGGAGCTCGGGGGTCGCGGCGAGGTTGGCGACTTGGTTGGCGGTGATGCTGAGGGCGGGGCCGGTGGTGAGATCGGCGGCGGTGGCGAGGTCGGCGGCGGTCGGGCTGGCAAAAGGCTCGGGCGCGGCAGCGTATTCGGCGGCGCCGGCGCGCGGGCCGGTCGGCGAGACACCTGCCGCAAAGCTCGCCGACTCCGGCATGGCAGCGCGGTCAGCGACCTGTTCGGCTGCGGCGCGGGCACTCGCGTCGGCGTTTGTGCCTGCGCTTGTGCCGACGCGCGTGCCGCTCGGCGACTCCGGCGCGGCGGCAAAGTTGGCGACCTGGTTGGCCGCGATGCTGAAGGCGGGCCCTTCCTCGGTCTCGTGGCTCGGCGCGAGTCGCCCCACCGGCTCGGCGCGCAGGATCCCGCGTACCACGTCGGCCTCGATGCCGGTCAGGTCCCCGATCTCGACCGGGGCACCGGCGTGGGCGTGCAGGTGCGTGGCGGCGGGCTCGTGCTCCATCTGCTCAGACACCGGCTGCCTCCAGGTCGCGGTGGGTCGCGGGGGCGGACACCGATTCCAGGGCGCCTTCCAGCACGGTCAGGAGGTGGTCGGCTTCGTCGTCGGCGAGGGTCAGGGGTGGCAGCAGCCTGAGGACCGCGCCGTGGCGTCCGCCGAGCTCCGCGATGACGCCGCGGGCCAGTAGTTCCGCGCGGAGGCGGCGGGCTGTGGTCGGTGCCGGGGGGAGGGCGCCGAGGGCGTCGGGTTCGGCGTTCGGGTCGACGATCTCCATGCCGATCATCAGGCCCTGGCCTCGGATCTGGCCTAGAAGGGGGTGACGGGCCTGATATCTGGTCAGACGTCCCATCAGTCGCTCGCCCAACGATGCCGCGCGCGCCGCCAGGCCTTCTTCCAGGATGTGGCGGATGGTCGCGGCGCCCGCCGCCATGGCCAGCTGGTTGCCGCGGAAGGTGCCGGTGTGCGCGCCCTCGGACCAGCGGTCCAGGTCCGCGCGGTAGACCACCACCGCCAGGGGCAGGCCGCCGCCGACCGCCTTCGACAGGACCATGACGTCCGGCACCACGCCCGCGTGGTCCACGCCGAACAGGGCGCCGGTGCGACCGAAGCCGGTCTGAACCTCGTCCGCGATCAGCGGGACGCCGTGTTCGGCGGTCGTCGCGCGCAGCGACCGCAGCCAGGCGTCCGGCGCCGGGACCACGCCGCCCTCGCCCTGCACCGGCTCGACCACCACGGCCGCCGGGAAGGCGCTCCCGGACTGCGGGTCGGACAGCAGGGTCCGGACGTACGCCGCCGACGCCTCCTCCCCGAGCGTGCCGCCGAGCCCAAAGGGGCACCGGTACGGATGCGGGAAAGGCAGCCTGGTCAGGAACGCGTCGCCGGCGCTCGCCGGGTCGCGCACCGCGTTCGCGCCGGTCAGCGCCAGAGCGCCGGCCGTCATGCCGTGGTAGGCGCCGGTGAAGGCGAAGACGCCGCGCCGACCGGTGGCGGCGCGAGCCAGCTTCACCGCGGCCTCGACCGCGTCGGCGCCGGTCGGCCCGGCGAAGTGCACGCGGCAGTCGGCGGCCAGCTCCGGGGGCAGCGCTTCGAGCAGCGCCGAGGTGAAGTCGTCCTTCACCGGCGTGGCCAGATCCAGCACGTGCAGCGGCGCGCCACTGTCCAGCACCTGCCGGATCGCCGCGACCACCACCGGGTGGTTGTGGCCCAGGGCCAGGGTGCCGGCCCCGGACAGGCAGTCGAGGTAGTCGCGCCCGTCCGCCCCGGTGATCCACGAGCCCTGCGCCCGCACCGGCACGATCGGCAGGTGCCGCGCGTACGTCCGCGCCGCCGACTCACGCGCCGCCTGCCGCGCGAGGATCTTCGATGCCGAACTCTTCGTCGACGGACTCGGGCGGGCCGGAACCGCCAGCCCGTCGCCTGATGAGGCGGCCTGGGGGGTCGAGCGGTCGGCGGGCAGGGCGGGCGAGGGCATAGCGGTTCTCCATCCGTGGCAAGAGATCAGGTAAGGCTTACCTAACTCCCGTCACGGAAGTCAACCTGAATCACTACCGAAAGTGATTCTCCCGCGCGTGATCAGAAGCGCGGACCACCGACACGCCAAGCGTGGACACGGCGGCGCGACCCGCGCGATACGTAACGAAGTGAGCCGTCGCAGGATGCGGTTACGTCAGCAGCAACCGCTCCAGCCGCCGCGCCGCGACCAGCGCCCCGACCAGCCCCATCACCGCCAGGTACAGGACGTCCCACAGCAGCCCGACGTGCACCCGCCCCAGTGTCAGGGCCCGCAGCAGATCGATCCCGTGGTACAGCGGCAGCGCCTCGATCAGGACTCTGACCTGGTGGTTGTACACCGACAGCGGGTAGAACGCGCCGGAGAACAGGAACATCGGCATCAGTGCCAGGGTCACCAGGTCGAAGTCCTGCCAGGACCGCATGAACGACGTGGCGGCCATGCCCACCGCCGCGAACGCGAACCCGACCAGCACCGTCACCGGCAGCGCCAGCAGTGCCCACCAGCTGTGCACCAGTCCCATCGCCAGCATGACCGCGAGGAACGCCGCCGAGTACATCACCCCGCGCAGCTGCGCCCAGAGGATGTCTCCCAGTGCGATGTCGCCGACCCGGAGCGGGGTGGCCAGCATCGCGTCGTAGACCTTGGCGTACTTGATCTTGAAGAAGACGTTGAAGGTGGCGTCGAACACCGCGCCGTTCATCGCCGACACCGCGAGCAGTCCGGGCGCGACGTAATGCGCGTAGGGCACGCCGTCCACCGCACCGGTCAGCTTGCCCAGCCCGACCCCGATCGACAGCAGGTAGAACAAGGGCTCGAAGAACCCCGAGACCATGGTCAGCCACAGCCGTCGGTAGACCATCAGGTTGCGCTCGACGAGCACCCCGGCCTTGCCACCGCCCATCGAGCCGAAGGCGCGGCGGCCGAGCAGCAGCCGGGTCAGGGGAAGATCCAGAGTCGTCATGGCGCGCTCCTTCCTGGGGAGTCAGGGATTCAGCTTCCGGCGGAACGTGCGGGAGCCGTACCAGACGGCGGCCCCGATCACCGCTGTCAGGTACGCCAGATGGAGCAGTACCGAGCCGGTGGTGGCCGTCCCGAGCGCCAGCCCGCGGCACAGATCGACGCCGTGCCACAGCGGCGTGGCGTAAGCCACGGGTTGGAGCACCACCGGCAGCTGCGAGAGCGGGAAGAAGGTCCCGGAGAACAGGAACAACGGGATCATCACGAAGCGGAACAACACCGAGAACCCGGTGTCGCGGTCCTGCGTCACCGCCCACGCCACCACCGGCGCCGCGAACGCCAGGCCGGTCAGCACCGCCGCCGGCACCGCCAGCACCGGCCCGAGCCCGGCCGGTCCCGCCGCACGCACGGCGCCGAACAGCGCCATCACGGCGAGAAAGATCCCGCAGTTCATCAGCACCCGGAAGCCGATGAACAGCAGCCGCCCGACGAAGACGTCGAACGAGCCCATCGGCGAGGCGATCGAGGCGTGGAAGGTCCGCTGCCACTTCATCGAGGACAACACCGGATACGTCGACTCCCCGATCGCGGTCTGCATGCCGGCGTTGGCCATCAGCGCCGGAGCCAGGAACAGCAGATACTTCACGGGCCTGCCGTCGACGGTCCCGAAGGTGTGCGCGCCCGGCCCGGCGTCCACGATCTTGCCGAGCGACATGCCGAGGGCCACCAGGCTCATCAACGGGCCCAGCACGCTGGAGATGATGGAGCCGCGCCAGGTGCGCCGGTAGTTGGTCAGCAGTCCGCGCAGTTCGCGGACCGCCATCGGGGGTGCGGCAGTGACAGCACTCATGCTCAGTCCACCAACGTCCGTCCGGTCAGATGCAGGAACACGTCCTCCAGCGACGAGCGCCGCACCAGCGAGGCCACCGGCACCGTCCCGGAGCCGTGGACGGCGGCCAGCGAGGCCTCGCCGTCGTCGCTGTACAGCAGGATCCGGTCCGGCAGTTCCTCTATCCGCTCGACGGCCCCGCGTTCCCCGGTCCCGATCAGCGCGGCCAGCGAAGCCGCGGCGGCCTTGCGGTCCGCGCCGTCCGGCGCGAAGCGGATCTCCAGGACCTCGCGCGTCGAATAGCGCTCGATGAGCTCTCGCGGCGAGCCCTCGGCGGCGATCCGGCCGTGGTCCATCACCACCAGCCGGTCGCAGAGCTGCTCCGCCTCGTCCATGTAGTGCGTGGTGAGGATGAGCGTGGTGCCGGCCTGCTTGAGCCGGAACAGCCGGTCCCAGACCACGTGCCGGGCCTGCGGGTCCAAGCCGGTGGTGGGCTCGTCGAGGATCAGGATCTCCGGGGAGTTGATCAGCGACCGGGCGATGGTCAGGCGCCGCTTCATGCCGCCGGACAGCGGTTCGACCGGCGACTCGGCGCGGTCCGAGAGCTGCACGAACTCCAGCAGCTCGGCGGTCCGGGCGGCGATCTCGGCGCGCTTGAGCCCGAAGTAGCGGCCGTAGATCAGCAGGTTCTCGCGGACCCGCAGCTCCATGTCGAGCGAGTCCTCCTGCGGGACCACGCCGAGCCGGGCCTTGATCCGCGAGGAGTCGACTCGCGGGTCCATGCCCAGGATGGTCAGATCGCCGCCGGTCATCGGCGAGACGCAGCCGATCATCCGCATGGTCGAGGACTTGCCTGCGCCGTTGGGGCCCAGGAAGCCGAAGACCTCGCCGCGCCGTAGTTCGAAGTCGATGCCGTCCACCGCGGTGAAGGGCTCTCCACCGCGCTTGGTCGGCGGGAACACTTTGCGCAGGCCCACCGCCTTGATCAGCGGGGCCTCGGAGAACGGGGCCAGGGCGGAGGTGGGCGAGGTGGAGATGTCGACCATGCCCGCAACCTAGCGGGATTCACCGACCGGAGGTAAACGCTTTTATGGCGCGGGAGCCTGGGCGCGATTTTGTTAGGACCATTCGCCCCCATTCACAGGTCTACCGGTCGCCACCGACACACCTGCGGGCGAACCCGCGCCCCGACTCAGCCCTCGAACTGCGCCCAGCTCTCGAACTGCGCCCAGCTCTCGAACTGTGCCTAACCTTCAATCTCCCCGCGGTTGCCGTGGTGGCCGTGCCGGTTCCCGGTCAGCTCGTCCTTCTTCTTCGGCTGCCGGGGCGGCTTGCGCTTGACGTCCACGCCGCCCATCAGCGCGAAGCCCCGGACGTGCACGGTCGGCGCGCCCGGGTCGACCGGACCGACCGGGGTGCCGGAGTAGCCGCCCATGAAGCCGAAGCCGTGCACCTGGACGTTCAGGCCCTCGGGCACGATGATCTCGATGCCGCCCATGATGCAGGAGGCGTTGATCGTGACCTCCATGGCCTCGTACTCGGCCTCGCGCAGGTCGAGCTCGATGCCGCCCATCATCGCGAACGCGATGTAGCTCTTGGGCACCACCCAGGCGCCCTTGTTGTCCGAGCCGCCCATCAGCACGAACGTCTTGCGGCGCCTGGGCTTGCCGCCCACGCGCCACCGGCCGCGGGGGCGGGCGGCCGGGGCCGCCGACGGCGCCGCCCCGGTGCCCGCCGGCAGGTCCCGGGTGATCGGCTCCAGCTCGGCGTAGGTCTTCGCGGTGTAGACCGCGGTGATGCGGTCCTCCAGCTCGTCCAGGCCGATGCGGCCCTCGCCGGCCGCCTCCCGCAGGCGTTCGGCGACCTGTTCGCGCTCGTTGTCGGAAACGCGCAGCTGCCGCGGGTCGATCGGCTCGGGGACGTTGCTCGTCATAACGACAGACCTTACAAGAACCGCGCCGTCACAGGGCGGTGACGTAGGCGCCGCTGATCCCGCCGTCCACGAGGAAATTCGAGGCGGTCACGAACGAGGAGTCGTCGCTGGCCAGGAAGGCGACCGCGGCGGCGATCTCCTCCGGTTCGGCGAAGCTGCCGCGCGGGACGTGCACCAGGCGCCGGGCGGCCCGCTCGGGGTCCTTGGCGAACAGCTCCTTGAGCAGCGGGGTGTTCACCGGCCCCGGGGACAGCGCGTTCACGCGGATGCCCTGCTTGGCGAACTGCACGCCGAGCTCGCGGGACATCGCCAGCACGCCGCCCTTGGAGGCGGTGTAAGAGATCTGCGAGGTGGCCGAGCCCAGGGTGGCCACGAAGGAGGCGGTGTTGATGATCGAGCCGCCGCGGCCGGTCGCCTCGAACTGCCGCTGCATGTGCGGGATAACCGCCTTGCAGCACAGGTACACCGAGGTCAGGTTGACCTTCTGCACCCGGTCCCAGGCTTCGATGTCGGTGGCCAGGATCGAGTCGTCATCCGGCGGGGAGATGCCGGCGTTGTTGAAGGCGATGTCCACCGAGCCGTAGGTGTCCACGGCGGCCTGGAACAGCGCGCCGACCCGCTCGGCGTCGGTGACGTCGGTCCGCACGAACAGCCCGCCGACCTCCTCGGCCGCCGCCTTGCCGGCCGCCTCGTCGAGGTCGGCGAGCACCACGTGCGCGCCCTCGGCGGCGAACCGCCGCGCGGTGGCCATCCCGATCCCGCCGGTACCGCCGGTGATGACGGCCACGCGGCCGGCCAGACGCTCGGTCATTTCTCTCCTGTTCTCACTGCATTGTTCCGGGGCGACGCACAGTCTGGTTCGCAGCCAGATTCAGAACGCGAACCGGACTGCGAATCAGAGTGCGATGAAGATGTTCTTGGTCTCGGTGAAGGCCGCCAGCGCGTCCGGCCCGAGTTCCCGGCCGAGGCCGGACTGCTTGTATCCGCCGAAGGGCGTGGAGTACCGGACCGAGGAGTTCGAGTTCACCGACAGGTTCCCGGACTGCACGGCCCGCGAGACGCGCAGCGCGCGGGACAGGTCGCGGGTCCAGACCGAGCCGGACAGGCCGTACTCGCCGGCGTTGGCGGCGGCCACGACCTCGTCCTCGGTGCCGAACGGGGTCACGGTCACGACCGGGCCGAACACCTCCTCGCACTGGATCGCGGCGTCCGGCGCGATGCCGGTGACGACCGTCGGCGGGAACCAGAAGCCGTCGCCGTCGGGAACCTCGCCGCGGTAGGCGATGTCCGCCTCGTCGACCCCGTCCACGAACCCTGATACACGCGCCTTCTGCGCCGCCGAGATGAGCGGGCCCATCTCGGTCTTGTCGTCCAGCAGGTCGCCGATCACCACGCCCCGGCAGGCGTTCAGGAAGTGCTCCATGAACTCCTCGTAGGCCGAGGCCTCGACGTAGATCCGGGACCGCGCGCAGCAGTCCTGGCCGGCGTTGTCGAAGACGCCGTAGGGCGCGGCGGCGGCTGCCTTCGCGACATCCGCGTCGGCGAAGACGATGTTCGGGCTCTTGCCGCCGAGCTCCAGCGTCACCCGCTTCACGCGGGCCGCGCACCGCGCCATGATCGAGCGGCCCACGGCCGAGGAGCCGGTGAACACGATCTTGCGGACGTCCGGGTGCTCCACGAGCCGCGCCCCGGCCTCCGGGCCGAAGCCCGGCACGACCTGGAACACGCCTTCCGGCAGCCCGGCCTCCAGCGCGATCTCGGCCAGCCGCAACGCCGTCAGCGGCGTGGTCTCGGCCGGCTTGAGCACCACGGTGTTGCCGGCTGCGAGCGCCGGGGCGAAGCCCCACGCGGCGATCGGCATCGGGAAGTTCCACGGGACGATGACGCCGACCACGCCGAGCGGTTCGGCGATCGTCAGGTCCAGGCCGCCGGCGACCGGGATCTGGCGGCCGAACAGGCGCTCCGGCGCGGCCGAGTAGTACGTCAGGACGTCGCGGACGTTGCCGGCCTCCCAGCGGGCGTTCGAGATGGTGTGGCCGGCGTTCTCCACCTCGATGCGCGCCAGCTCCTCGGCGGCGGCGTCGACGAGCTCCGCGAAGCGGCGCAGCAGCCGGGCCCGGTCGGCCGGCGCGACGTCGCGCCAGGCCGGGAAAGCCTTGTGCGCGCGGGCCACCGCGGCGTCGACGCCCTCGGCGGAGGTCATCTCGATGGAGCGGAAAACGGCGCCGGTGGCCGGGTTGATCAGGTCGTACACGCGCTATCGTCCTTTGGCGTATCTGGTCGCGGCGTCGGTCAGGGAGCGGAAAAGCTCCGGCTTGCTGTCTTCCTCGGGATGCCACTGCACCCCCACCACGTAGTCCTTCTCCGGCATCCAGGCGGCCTCGATCAGGCCGTCGGGGGCGTTGCCCGAGGATTGCAGGCCCTCCCCCAACTTGTCGATCCCCTGATGGTGGTGGCACCAGGCGATGATCTGGGTGCCCAGCGAGCGTCCGGGCGGCGCGGCCGGGTCCAGGTCGATGCGGACCGCGGCGTACTGGCCGAGCTGCTGTCGGTGCGCATCACCGAAGGCCGACTCGTCGGGCAGGTGCTGGCGCAGCGTGCCGCCGCGGGCCGCGTTCAGGAGCTGGAACCCCCGGCAGATCGCGAGCACCGGGACGTTCTTGGCCATGGCGGCGGCCAGCAGCGCGAACTCCCAGGCGTCGCGCTCCTTGCGCGGGCTGTCGGTGTCGAGGTGGCGGACGGCGCCGTATCCCACCGGGTCGATGTCCGGGCCGCCGGTGAGGATCAGGCCGTGCAGGACGCCGACCACCTCCTCGGCCTCGGCCTGGAGATCCTCGGAGTCGCGTTCCAGATGCTGCGGCAGCAGCAGCGGGACACCCCCCGCCCGCGTCACCGAATCGACGTAGGTGTGCGGGAGCAGCGAGGCGGGCACGTTCTTCCACGCGCCCCACGATGCGGTCTCCTGGTACATGCTCAGCCCGATGAGAGGCGCCGCCATCGCGGCCTCACATCCTTTCGAAAGAACGGAATCGCTCCCAGTCGGTCACGGTCGACTGGAAGGCCGCGAGTTCCACGCGGCCCATGGTGATGTAGTGCTCGACGACGTCGTTGCCGAAGGCCTCCCGGGCCGGCTCGCTCCAGGAGAAGTAGTCGACGGCCTCGTTGAGCGCGTCCGGCACCCGCGGGATGTCGGCTTCGTAGGCGTTACCGGTGAACTCCGGCGGCAGCTTCAGGCCGCGCTCGATCCCGGCCAGCCCGGCGGCGAGCATCGCGGCGACCGCCAGATACGGGTTCACGTCCCCGCCGGGCACGCGGTTCTCCACGCGCAGCGACTCACCCTGGCCCACGACGCGCATCGAGCAGGTGCGGTTGTCACGGCCCCAGGCGATGCCCGTGGGGGCGAAGGAGCCGTGCGCGAACCGCTTGTAGGAGTTGATGTTCGGCGCGTACATCAAAGTGAAGTCCCGGAGGAAGGCCAGCTGTCCGGCGAGGAAGTGTTCCATCATCTCCGAAAAACCGTTCGGCCGCTCGGGATCGGCCATCACCGGGGCGCCGCCGGGGCCACGCAGGCTCAGATGGATGTGGCAGGAGTTGCCCTCGCGGTGGTCGTACTTCGCCATGAAGGTGAGGGACTTGCCCTCCTGCAGGGCGATGGTCTTCGCGCCGTTCTTGTAGATCACATGGTTGTCGCAGGTGGTCAGGGCATCCCGGTAGCGGAAGCCGATCTCCTGCTGACCGAGGTTGCACTCGCCCTTGGCGGACTCCACGTACATTCCGGCGCCGAACATGCCGGTGCGGATCCGCTTGAGCAGCGGCTCGACGAGGGCGCCGCCGAGCATCGAGTAGTCGCCGTTGTAGTGGACCGAGGGCTGCATGTCGCGGTAGCCCTTGCGCCAGGCGTCCTGATAGGAGTCGTCGAAGACGATGAACTCCAGCTCGGTGCCGACGTAGGCGGTCCAGCCGTGCTCGGCCAGCCGGGCCAGCTGCTTCTTCAGGATCTGGCGCGGGCTCTGCACGACAGGCTCGTCGTGGTGGTCGACGACATCGGCCAGGACCAACGCGGTGCCCGGCTCCCAGGGGACATTGCGCAGCGTGCTCAGGTCCGGCTTGAGGACGAAGTCCCCGTAGCCGGCGTCCCAGCTGGCGTTGGCGTAACCGTCGACCGGGGTCATGTCGACGTCCACGGCCAGCAGGTAGTTGCACGCCTCGGTCTCGTGCGCGGCGACCTCGTCGAGGAAGAACTCCGCGGACAGCCGTTTTCCTTGCAGGCGACCCTGCATGTCGGTCATGGCCAGCTGGACGGTGTCGACGCGGCCGACCGAGATGAGGTCGCGAAGCTGCTGGAGAGTGAGCATGCCGGTACGCGCGGGCATAGTGTGCCTACCTAGGGTCAACGCTTGGCGGGCACGGGAATGGTGACCGCGGCCTTGTGACTTACAGGGGTTTGCGACGGTGCTGGCTCATACCCTGGTGTGCGGCGGGGGCTCCAGTCAAGATCCGTTGCGATTGTGCGGATACGGTGCGGATATGGGCGTTCCGGGGGTGTGCGCACCGGTTCGCCGAGGCGGTCCAGCCCCGCCCCCGCCTGACTCCCCACCTGACCGGAGGCCGCGTCCGCCTAGCCGGTAGCGTGGCCGACGTCCGGCGTACCTCTGGAGTTAAGCTGGGCCATTGATCACCGTCGGAACACAGATCACCGCTTGAGTACAGATCACCGCTGAACCCGCCCCTGGAGTCCCGCGTGCACTGGATGATGCCCTATCAGATGGCCTTCTGGCTGTGCGGCATCCTGATGGTGCTGGCCGCGGCGATGTACTTCTCCCGCAAGCCGGCGCTCGTGAAGTACATGCCGTTCCCCCGCGAGTTGGGAACCGTCCTGGGCCTGTTCGGCCTATGGCAGGTGGCGGGCCGGCTGTCGGTGATGAAGGTGGACGGCGCCATCACCCGCGGCACCTGGATCTGGGACACCGAGCGCGACCTCTACCTGCCCAGCGAGCACTGGATCCAGCGCCTGTTCTTCCCGGCGCACCCGACCGTGGTGAAGTTCTTCAACCTCTACTACGCGTCGATGCACTTCACCTGCATGATCATCTTCCTCATCTGGCTCTTCGTCCGCCACCGCGACCGCTACCCCCAAGCCCGCACCACGATGGCCATGGCCACAGCATTCGCCCTGGCGATCCAACTGATCCCGGTAGCCCCACCCCGCATGATCGCCAAGGCCCACCTCACCGACACAGCCCTGCACTTCCACCAATCGGTCTACGGCGCCATGGACGCCAACTCCCCGGACCAACTCTCGGCAATGCCCTCCGTCCACGTGATCTGGGCCGTCCTGGTCGGCTGGACAGTCTGGCGCGTCTCCCCCAGCAAGTGGCGCTGGATCGGCCCAGCGCACACCGTCCTGACGATCACAGTCGTCCTGGTCACAGCGAACCACTACTGGGCCGACGGCATCGTGGGCGTGGCACTGCTGCTCATTTCGGCTGGAATCCAGGCCACCGCCCGGCGTGGCGCCAGCTGGATCCACAGCACCCGCGTAGCCTCAGCGGAGGTAACCGAACCCGAACTCGCCAGGAGCCGTTGATGACCGCCGTCACCGAAACCGGTGCCAACACCGTCGCCTACGGCGTCCAGGGCATGAGCTGCGGCCACTGCAGCGCCGCCGTGACCGAGGCCCTGACCGCGCTCCCAGGCGTGAGCGCGGTGGAGATCGACCTCCCAGGCAAGCGCGCACTGGTGACGACATCGGCCGCACTGGAGATCGCCACGGTACGCGACGCCATCGAGGGCGCCGGGTACCAGCTGGTTTGAGGCGCCGCCGCGCCTCGCGCCGGCGGCCGCCGACGGGCAGCAGCGGGCCGACGCGGCCAGCCTGCCGACGGGCAGGAGCAAGCCGACGCGGCCAGCCTACCGACGGGCAGCAGCAAGCCGACGCGGCCAGCCTACCGACGGGCAGCAGCAAGCCGACGCGGCCAGCCTGCCGACTGCGGTGAGAACCGGCGCCTTGGCCACTGCGGATGGTGACGGGACACCGCGGCCGACCCCGTGGTGAGGGGGTCCGAAGGACCATGTGGGGTGTTGGTTCTGGGTCCCTCGCCGCGTCGGCGGGCTCTGCCAACCTGCCCGGTTTGGCGGTGTCAAGCCGGACGAGGCTGGACCACAGCAACAGCGATGCGGCTTGATTCCGCCAAACCGGGCAGGTTCCGTTTACGGCGACGACGCGGCGAGGGGCCCAGAACCTCGGTGACCACAAGCAGCGACCGCCGCCGACCAGCGCAACGCAGGCAACAGCGGATAGGAAGCCGACCAGTCGCGGGCCGCCGCCAGACAGCAGGTCGCGCGGGTCGCCCCCTCGCTGTAGAGCGCCCGCCGGAGGCCTCAAGGTGCCCACCACACGCGGCAGACAGCCGCCCGCATGACGTGTGCGCAGTGACTCGGACCTGTGCGTGGTCGTGGACATGAAAACCGCCAGCCGCCAGCGCAACCTGCGGGCCTCAACCGAACTGCGTCCCCCTGCGAGGCCATCAACCCCTGCGCGAAGCCGTAAAAATTGCCTGTAAAACCACAGCCCAGCCGCACATACGAACCAACCCCACCCCCACCCCGACCCCCCGCACTACGCTTCCGCCATGACGGCGACTCCGCACCTCCACACCCACCGCCTCGAACTCGACGACCAAACCCTCCGCGAGTGGGACGCGACCGTCCTGAAGTCCGACGGCGAGGGCCTCGTCCTCGACCGTTCCGCCTTCTACCCCGGCGGCGGTGGCCAGCCGCCGGACGAGGGTGTCCTGCTCTGGGGCGGCGTCCGCACCCGCATCGTCGGCGTGCGCAAGGAGGACGATCTCGTCCTCATCCCCCACGACGAGGACCCGCTCCCCCCAGCCGGTACCGCCGTGCGCGGTGCGCTCGACGACGAGCGGCGTACCTGGCTCATGCGGACGCACTCCGGGTTGCACCTGCTCTCCGGTGTCGTCTTCCGCGACTTCGGTGCGCTGGTCACCGGCGGCAATATGGAACCTGGCTCTGCCCGTATGGACTTCAACCTCCCCGAGGTCCCCGCCGACTTCAAGTCCACCGTCGAGGCCGCGTGCAACGTCGAAGTCGCCCAAGACCGCCGCATCAACGTGCAGGTGCTCCCCCGCGACGAGGCGTTCGCCATCCCCGACATCATCCGTACCGCCACCAACCTCGTGCCGCCTGAGCTGGAGGAAGTGCGGATCGTCGACATCGTCGGGCTCGACACTCAGGCGGATGGCGGAACCCATGTCGAATCGACGAGATGGATCGGCAAGATCGAGGTGTTGAAGGTGGAGAACAAAGGCAAGGGCTTCCGGCGCTTGCGCATTGCGATTCGTGACTGAGCGCGACCAATGTAACTGAGTGTGACTGATCCGAGAGGCGGCAGGATCATGGCGGACAACGCCCGCGGGCGCGTGAAAGTGGAGACCGGCGCCAAGCGCGTCCGGCTCTACCTGGACAACAAGCTGGTGGCGGACACGCTGCACCCGCTGTACGTCTGGGAGAAGCCCTTCTACCCGACCTACTACATCCCGGCGAAAGACGTCCTCGCCGAGCTGAAGCCCACCGGCGAGTCCGAGCACTCGCCGAGCCGTGGCGACGCGCAGGTGCACGACGTCCTCGTCGATGGCCTGACCGCCGCCGGCAAGGCCCGCACCGTCCCGGAGTCCCCGCTGGAGGAGCTGCGCGACGCGGTCCGGTTCGACTTCGACGCCTTCGACTGGTTCGAGGAAGACGAGCCGATCTACACCCACCCGCGCGACCCGTACAGCCGCATCGACGTGCTGACCAGCAACCGCCGCTTCCGCGCCGAACTCGACGGCGTGGTCCTGGCCGAATCCCCGAGCAGCATGATCCTGTTCGAGACCGGCCTCCCGCCGCGCTACTACATCCCGATCACCGCGCTGAACCAGGACATCCTGCGCCCCTCTGACACCGTGACGCACTGCCCCTACAAGGGCGCCGCGACGTACTGGTCGGTCCAGGTCGGCGACCAGGTCCACACCGACCTCATCTGGGGTTACCGCACGCCGTTCCCGGAGGTCCAGAAGATCACCGGGCTGGCCGCGGTCTACAACGAGAAGGTCGACATCTACCTGGACGACGTCCTGCAGGAGCGCCCGAAGCCGCGGTACTGACCGCGAGCGCGACCTACCCCACGACCTCGACCGTGGCCTACCCCACGACCTCGACCGCATAAGAGGCGGAGCCCGGCGCCTGCAACCGCAGCACCCGCTCCGCCTCCGCGCTCAGCGCCGCGACATCGGCCTTCTTCAGCTTGTGGAACGGCTCCAGCGTCAGCGTCGCAAGCTTCTTCTTCGCCTCCACCGACCAGATCCCGGCGACGTACCCGCCGATCAAGAACGACGGCAGGATCTGCAAGTTCTTCCCGTTGTAGACCCGATCCCAGTACTCCCGCGAGATGATCCGCTGCCGATGCTTCGCATTGTGCGCGAGCAGAATGCTGTCGAACCGCGGCAGCAAACGCGGCGGCGCCTTCACATCAGCGTCGACGATCTCCCCATCCGGCACGTCGTACAACGTGCGACCGCCCTCGTCCGCATACGTGACCAGGTCCGCAAAGCCGTCAAGAATCCCCCGCGCGCGAGTCACCTTCAACCCAAGCCACACCGCCACATCATCAGCAGCAGCCGGCCCGAACGCAGCCAGATGCCGACGCACCAACGCGGCGATCGCCGCCTCCGGATCAGCGGCCCGCTCAGGTGAGTACATATACGTCTTCGGCCCAGTAGCCGGAGCCCAGTTACCGTCCGCCGGGAAGCGGATCAGAGCATTGCTCCGATAGATCGGCCGCCAGTTCCGCGACTCGTGGTACTCAAGATTCGCCGCCGACATCCGCCCCGGATTCTTCGCGACCCACTCCGCGGCGAAATCCGCGAACTCAGCGGCACTGCGCGGCTTGTCCGCGGCGAACTTCAACACGGCTGTCCGCAGCTCACGCATCCCGGGATCCGTCCCCTCGTTGCGCGCCGCCAGGATGTCGGCGTCAGTCGCCTCCGACACCGCCGCGTACAGCGGGTGCTCGGCGCGGCTGACGGCGTGCACCGTGCCCCGAATGGAGGAACCGACGACCAGCTCGCGCCGCTCGAACGCGTCGTACACGGACTCCAGCGTGGCCCCGTCGTTCCGCGTGAACAGCGAGATCGCGACAGCCGGCCAGTACTGCGCCTGGATCGCGCCGATCGCCTCAACGGTCTCCGCCAGGGAGCCGCTGCGCGGCGTCAGCAGATGCTGGCGGGCCAGAAGCGTGCGGTTCAGCGTGTCCTGAGTGAGTGTCGTCGGCGCCATACCGCCGATTATCCGGCGTCTATCCGGCGTCAGCCGTCCGTGGGCGGGTTGATGAAGTCCCACTGGTTCTTGTCCCACACGTCCTGCATCCCGTTGTCGACTATCGTCTGAGCCCACACCCGCAGCCCTTCGGAGTTCTTCAGTCGGTAGATGAAGGTGTGGTCGACGCCCTTGCTGAACGTGTAGTAGTTGGTGACCAGGTCGTTGATGACGCCGATGTACTTCGGCTGGTACGGCTTGCCCCAGGAGTCGTCCACGAACAGCTCCGGCTCCTGCCCCTTCTTCTGCAGGTTCAGGATGTCCTGCGCCATGCCCACGATGGGACTGGTCGGCGTGTAGACGATCGGCCCCACCTTCTCCTGGTCGCCGCCGCCGGCGAACCCGGACAGGAAGCCGGCCGTGATGAAGCGGCTGGCCGGGATCTGGCCGGACATGAAGTAGATCGAAGGGTCCATGCCCCAGACGATGATCGGCACCGACTTCCCGGGTCCGGCCACCTTCTGCACCTCCTGGGCGACTTCCCAGTTGTGCTCCATGTCGGTGCGCGGCCAGGTGAAGGCCAGCGTGAGGAACAGCGTCGCCGTGGTCGCCGTGACCCCGAGCATGGTCCAGCGCAGCCGCGAGCCGTTCCGGTGCAGCGCGCCGGTGGCCAGGATCACGATCGGCGGCAGCATCTGCAGGAAGTAGTGCCCGAAGAAGTGGAAGCCGCTGGAGACGCCGACCGCCGAGCCGGCCAGCCAGAGCCACAGGTCGGCGTCGGCCTTGAAGATGCCGTTGCGGACCGTCATGTACATGATCGCCAGGAAGGCGGCGGCCGACGCGCCGGCGAAGATGCCCAGGTTGCCCCACAGCCGCGCCATGATCGTGGAGAACGAGCCCAGCGAGGTCAGATAGCCGCTGTTGCCGGTGAACACCCAGAAGAAGAAGTCGCCGAAGCCGACCCACAGCGCCACGCCGACGATCGGCAGGGCGAACGCCGGGATGATCGTGGCCAGCCCCCGCCAGCGCCGGTCCTTCCAGGCCCGCCAGGCCACCGGCAGCATGGTGACACCCGCGGTCTGCTTGGTGAGCGTCGCGAGCGCCGCGGCCACGCCGGAGCCGGCCAGCAACGGGATCGAGCGTTTGGGATGCCGGCGGGCACTGTCGGCGAGCAGGAACGCCGCGCACGTCCAGGGCAGCATGAAGACCTCGAACGAAGCCGCCTGCGAGTCCTCGGGCGCCAGGCCCGCCGAGCCCAGCAGGTACAGCAGACCGGCCCAGACGCCGTGCCGGCCGAAGCGGCGCTTGGCGATCTGGGTGATCAGGATCGCGGTGACGACGTGCACGCAGATCGCCAGGGCCCGGATCACGACCAGCGTGGACAGGCCGTGGTCGCCGACGAGCTTGAACACCCACGCGTAGACGTAGGGCAGCAGCGGCGGCTTGCGGTCGACGATGATCTGGTAGAACTGCCCGTTCTCAGTGTTCAGAGCCCTCGCCTGAGTGGCCAGGAACCCCTCGTCGGGGTTCCAGAAGGTGCGGCTGAACGCCGGGAGGTGGGTGATGGTCGCGACTGCGAAGAACAGAAGGACCACGCGGGTCCACGACGCCTGGGGCGTGTTCCACAGCCGTTGGAAGCGCGGGGAGCACCAGGCCCGCCGGAGCCATGAGGACCCCGGCCGGGGCGGCTCCTGCAAGCCCGGCCCGGATCGTGTGGGAGCGTCGGTAGCGACCATCGCCTTGCTATGCCTCGCCGCCCATGGAACAGAGGTTACCTCCCCCTTGACCGTGCCCGGGGAGGTAACCCCCCTAGATCTCCATTTCTGTTACAGATCAGCAGACTGCTACCGGGTCGTGACTTTCGGTGCCGAGCCGTTGGGCGAACCGTTGGCCGAGCCGTTGGAAGCCGTGGCGCGGTCGGCCGCGACCGCGCTGCCCAGACCCGCGACCAGACCGACGACCTCGTGCGCGACGCGCTGGCCGGTCAGGCCGATCTGCTCCAGCACCTCGCCGCGGTTGGCGTGGTCCAGGAACTCCGCCGGCACGCCGAAGTCGCGCAGCGGGGTGTGCACGCCGGCGTCGCGCAGCGCCTGGGCGACCACGCAGCCGACGCCGCCGACCCGGACGTTGTCCTCGACGGTGACCACCAGGCGGTGCTCGGCGGCCAGCATCACGACCGCCGGATCCACCGGCTTGACCCAGCGCGGGTCCACCACGGTGGCGCCGATGCCCTGGTCGGCCAGCCGTTCGGCGACGTCCAGGCAGACCTGGGCCATCGCTCCGACGCTGACGATCAGCACGTCCGGGGCCAGCTCGGTGCCCGCGGTGGTGCGCAGCACGTCCATCGAGCCGGCCTTGGCCACCGCCGGGATGTCCTCGCAGACCGTGCCCTTGGAGAAGCGGATCATGGTCGGCGCGTCCGCGACGTCCAGCGCCTCGCGCAGCTGGGCCCGCAGCTGTGAGCCGTCGCGCGGGGCGGCGATCCGCAGCCGGGGCACCACCTGGAAGATCGACATGTCCCACATGCCGTTGTGGCTGGCGCCGTCGTTGCCGGTGACGCCGGCCCGGTCGGCGACGAAGGTGACGCCCGCGTTGTGCAGCGCGGCGTCCATCAGGACCTGGTCGAAGGCGCGGTTGAGGAAGGTCGCGTAGATCGCCACCACCGGGTGCAGGCCGGCGAAGGCCATGCCGCAGGCGGAGGTGACCGCGTGCTGCTCGGCGATGCCGACGTCGAAGATCCGGTCCGGGTGCCGCTCGGCGAACTTGGCCAGGCCCACCGGGTGCAGCATGGCCGCGGTGATGCCGACCACGTCGTCGCGCTCGGCCCCGACCTTCACCATCTCGTCGGCGAACACCGAGGTCCAGGACGTGCCGGAGGGGACCAGCGGCTGCCCGGTCTCCGGGTCGCTGTCCACGGCGACCTGGTGCAGCTGGTCGTTGACGTTGTTGCGGGCGGCCGGGTAGCCCTCGCCCTTGCGGGTGATCGCGTGCACGATCACCGGTCCGTGGTAGTGCCGGGCCCGGCGCAGCGCGGCCTCCATGCCGGCGATGTCGTGGCCGTCGACCGGGCCGACGTACTTCAGGCCCAGGTCCTCGAACATCCCCTGCGGGGCGACGATGTCCTTCAGGCCCTTCTTGACGCCGTGCAGCGCCTCGTACAGCGGGGTGCCGATGACCGGGGTGCGGCCGAGCATGCCGCGGCCCCACTCCAGGAAGCGCTCGTAGCCCTGGGTGGTGCGCAGGGTCGCCAGGTGGTCGGCCAGGCCGCCGATGGTCGGGGAGTAGGAGCGCTCGTTGTCGTTGACCACGATGATCACCGGGCGGTCCTTGGCCGCGGCGATGTTGTTCAGCGCCTCCCAGGCCATGCCGCCGGTCAGCGCGCCGTCCCCAATCACCGCCACGACCTGCCGGTCGGTGACGCCGCGCACCTGGTGCGCCTTGGCGATGCCGTCGGCGTAGGCCAGCGCGGTGGAGGCGTGGGAGTTCTCGATCACGTCGTGCTCGGACTCCGCGCGCGCCGGGTAGCCGGACAGGCCGCCGGCGTGCCGCAGCGCGGAGAAGTCCTGGCGGCCGGTGAGGAGCTTGTGCACGTAGGCCTGGTGGCCCACGTCCCACAGGATGGTGTCCTTGGGCGAGTCGAAGACCCGGTGCAGCGCGATGGTGAGCTCCACCACCCCCAGGTTCGGGCCGATGTGCCCGCTCGTCTTCGCCACAGTCGGGATCAGGTAAGCACGGATCTCCGCGGCGAGCTCGACGAGCTGCTCGGAGCTGAGCTTGTCCAGATCGCGCGGACCCTGGATCGCCTCCAGCAGTGCCACCCGATCCTCCTTCTGTTGAACTTGAAACAACACTCCTGGGTTCCAGTTATACGGCAGAGAGTCTAAGCCTGGTCCGAGCGCCGCCCTGGCGCTTCCCCCGCCTTGTACATGATCTTCACATGGCCCTCGCAGCGTGTTCACAGCGGTGCGAACGCGAGTTCGGCGCCGCCGGGCGCTGCGGGGCGGCGCCGAAGCCCGGGGGCGGCGGCGGTTGCGGGGGCCTGTCAGACAAACGCGGTCGTCACAGGAACGCGATGCGGGGCTGGTCCTGGCCGAGGATCTGCGCCGGGTCCGCGCCGAGCACCTTGTCCAGCAACGTCGCGTAGACGCTGCGGAAGTCGGTGCTGAACTTCAGGTCGCCGTTGTCCAGGTCGGTGAGCGAGGGCTGCTCGCCGTAGAAGCCGCCGTTCACCGGCTCGCCGATGACCAGGACGGGGCCGGCCGTGCCGTGGTCGGTGCCCTGGTTGGCGTTGGCGTGCACGCGGCGGCCGAACTCGGTGTACAGCACGGTGACCACGTCCTTGCCGTGGGGTCCGCCGGCGATCGAGTTCTGGAAGTCCGTGACCGCCTTGTCGACCTCGCCCCACAGCGTCGACTGCGTGCCCTTCTCGGCACTGTGCGTGTCGAAGCCGCCGAGGCTGACGCTGTAGACCCGGGTCGGCACCGAGGCGTTGATGCACTCGGCGACGATGTCGAGTTGTTGAGCGAGTGCTGAGCTTTTCGCGGCCTTGGCGGCTCCGCCTGCGCCACCCGCGCCGCCGGCGGCGGTCTTGCCGGTCTGGGCGCTCCCGGCGGCGTTCTTCGCCGAGGCCAGCGCCGGGCTGAAGGTCTTGGCGACGGTGAACAGGTCGGAGACGTCGCGCGCGGCGTACGCGGCCAGCGTGGAGTCCTGCGCCGAGGGCTGTCCCAGGCCCATGAAGCCGGTGTCCAGCGGACCGGGCTTGGGCAGCCGGAACTGGCCGATCGGCAGCGAGCTGCCGGCGGTCTTGGCGCCGCCGAGCAGCGGCGGGAGCGTGCCGCCGACCGAGATCGCGCGCAGCGCCCTGATCTGGTCGTCGGGCTGGGCGTCCAGCCAGCGGCCGAGCCAGCCCGAGCCGGTGGGCTCGCCGGGCGTCGCGGTCTGCCAGATGTCCATGGAGACGAAGTGGCTGTGGTTGGGCTGCGGGTAGCCGACGCCGCGCACCACGGCGCACAGCTTGCGCTGCCACAGCTCGTGCAGGCCGGTCATCGCCGGGTTGAAGCCCAGACCGTCGCCGAGGTCGAGAACCTGGCCGGCGCTGTAGGCGAGGTCGGGGCGGGAGCTGTTGTAGGCGGGATCGGCGTACGGGATCACGGTGTTGAGGCCGTCGTTCCCGCCGTAGAGCGTCACCAGCACCAGCACGCCCGAGCCCGGGGCCAGCGGCGCGTGCTGGGCGGCCGCGCCGAGCTGCGCGCCGGAGGTCGTCGGGCCGCCGGGCGTCAGGGCCGGGGCGCCGACCGGGTGGCCGTGCGACGACGAGCAGGCCGCCGCGAACGCGCCGGTGGACATGACGCCGGACAACTCCAGGAAGCGGCGGCGGGTCACGGTGTCCATGTTCGAGTCCTTAGGTTCCGGTCGTCAGTACGGATTCCGGTCGTCAGTTCACGAGGTACTCGGGCGCCAGCAGCGCCAGGGTGACCAGCTGCTTGGGGTCGGCCACCACCTCGGTGAGGGCGGTGGTGCTGCGGTCGCTGAAGGCGTCGATTCCGAGCAGGTGCGCGACGGCGTCGATGCGCTGCGACGGGCTGCTGTTCTCGACCTGCGACAGGTCGCCCTTGGTCACCGCCCACTCCGCGAAGCCGAAGCGGGTCTGCGCCGCGGCGGTGGTGAGCCAGGCCGAGCCCTCGGGCCAGCCGCCGACGTTCGGCGGGTAGAAGGGCAGTTGGCCCAGGCCGTTGAGCGCGGCGCGCAGGGTCTGGTTGTCCTTGGAGTCGGGACCGGCGTCGATCTTGATCCGCAGGGCCCTGAGAACGCCGACGACGTACTCAGTGGGCTGTTTCACCAAGGCGTAGCGCGCCTGCGGGCCGCGGAAGACCGGATCGAGAAACAGGGCTTTGAGAAGCGCGGTGAGGTCGCGGTTCGGGCCGTAGGCGGCGAGCAGGCGGCCCGAGACGTCCGGCGGGATCGGGCCCGGCATGCCGAACCGGTCCCAGAAGCGGCCGGTGACGAACTTCGGCGAGGCCGGCTGCTGCAGGATCCAGTCGACGAACGAGGTGTCGTCGAAGTCGGCGGTCTTGCCCAGGATGGTCTTGGGGGTGTCGTCGTGCAGCTTGGGCACGAGCGTGGCCTTGCCGGAGGCGTCCAGGCGCCAGCCGGTGAGGGCGCGGGCCCCGGCGCGGACGTCGTCCTCGGTGTAGTTGCCGACACCGAGCGTGAAGAGCTCCATCAGCTCGCGCGCCAGGTTCTCGTTCGGGGCCTTGAGCGTGTTGCCGGCGCTGTCCAGCCACAGCATCATCGCCGGGTCCCGGACCATCGCGTGCGCCAGCGCGGCGAAGTCGCCGCCGCCGAGGGTCCGCATGGTCTGGTTCTGCTGGACCATGAACCCGGGGCTGGCGACCTTCTGGACGGAGGTCGCGAAGTGCCCGTGGAAGAAGAAGGTTCGCTTCTCCACCAACGGCTGCGTGACCGCGGCCATCCGCGCCAGCCACCAGCCGACCATCTGGTAGTCGGCCTGCGCGCTGCCCTTCTTGGGCACCTTCATCGCCGGGAAGTCGGGCGGCGGCGTCGCGGCGACGCCGGGATCGGCGCCGGCCGGCGTCAGGAGCGCGGCCACGGTCGCCTCGTACCCGGCCTTCGCGGCGGCGTCGATCTCCGCCCCGCTCGCGCCGAACCCGGCACGCCGCAGCAGGTGCGCGACGGCGGATCTGTTCTGGTCGATGCTCACACCGTCAGAATCGGGGAACGGGGTTAAGCCGCGGGTAAGAAGACGGCATGTCCCCGGATGACGCCCCTGACGACGACGATGACGATAACGGCGACGAGCCGGAAAGGCCTGAGGAAGCGGACAAACCTGAGGAGCTGGCGAAACCAGAAGAGCCCGAAGAACCCGAGGAACCCTTCGTACCGCTGGGCTCTGAGGAGCCGCCTGCCGTCCCGGCCGACGAACCCGTCGACGCGCACGCCGCTATAGCCCGCTCACTGAACCCGCCGCCGAACATCCCGCGCGTCCTGCGCAAGGAAGCCCGAGCCTTCTTCGACGGCGCCATGTACGCCTACACCGAAGGCGACCTCCCAGGCGCCCGCCTGTCGTTCCTCGCGGTCGCCGCCATCGGCGACCCCGACACCGCCCCGGCCGCGATGGTCTTCCTCGGCGTCGTCGCCTACCGCCGCCGCGACGTCCCCGAGGCGCGAATGTGGTTCACCCGCGCGGCTTTGGGCCCCGACCGGCACTGGGCTCTGGTCGCCGCCGGCGAGCTGCGGCGGCTGGGCTGAACGCTGAACGCTGAACTCAGTCCAGCTCGGCCGTGCCCTCGCGATACACCTTCGCCGTCACGATCAGCCCGTCGCGAAGCGTGAAGAACGCTGCGATCGAGAAGGACTGCTCCGCGCCGTCCCACACCAGGGTCTCGGTCAGCTGGCACGCCGCCCGGTCCCGGTCGACCAGCAGGCTCTCCACCACCAGCGTCGGATGCAGGCCGGCGATCGCCTCGCGGAAGAACGGCTCCAGCTCGGCGCGGCCTCGTACCGTCGTCCGGCCGGTGATCCAGACCGTGTCGTCGGCCAGGCCGGCCATCAGGGCCGGGAGATCGCCTTTGCTGAACGCCCGGACGTGCTCGTATACCGCTGCCGCAACGCGATCATCAACCATGCCGGGAGCATAAAGCAGCCCCCGACCCGACCGGGCCGAGGGCTGCGTCAGCGGGCTCCCGCTTACTTCTTCAGCAGGTTCCGCAGCACGTACTGCATGATCCCGCCGTTGCGGTAGTAGTCGGCCTCACCGGGGGTGTCGATGCGGACCACCGCGTCGAACTCCACAGCGCCGGCCTTCACCTTCACCGTGCGCGGGGTGGTGCCGTCGTTCAGCTCCTCCAGGCCGGTGATCTCGAAGGTCTCCTCGCCGGTCAGGCCGAGCGACTCCGCGTTCTGGCCCGCCGGGTACTGCAGCGGGACGACGCCCATGCCGATCAGGTTGGAGCGGTGGATGCGCTCGTAGCTCTCGGCGACGACCGCCTTCACGCCGAGCAGCGCCGTGCCCTTCGCGGCCCAGTCGCGGGACGAGCCCGAGCCGTACTCCTTGCCCGCGAGGACGACCAGCGGGACGCCGGCGGCCTGGTAGGCCTGGGAGGCGTCGTAGATGGTGGTCTGCTCGCCGGACAGGAGGTTCTTCGTGAAGCCGCCCTCGACGCCGTCGAGGAGCTGGTTGCGCAGGCGGATGTTCGCGAAGGTGCCGCGGATCATCACCTCGTGGTTGCCGCGGCGGCTGCCGTAGCTGTTGAAGTCGCGGGGGCCCACGCCGTGCTCGGCCAGGTACTTGCCGGCCGGGCTGTCGGCCTTGATGGAGCCGGCCGGGCTGATGTGGTCGGTGGTCACCGAGTCGCCGAGCTTGGCCAGGACGCGGGCGCCGTGGATGTCGGCGACCGGCGACGGCTCGGCGGACATGCCCTCGAAGTACGGGGGCTTGCGGACGTAGGTGGAGTCCGTGTCCCACTCGAAGACGTTGCCGGTCGGGGTGGGCAGCGAGCGCCAGCGCTCGTCGCCGTGGAAGACGTCCGAGTAGTCCTTGGCGAACATCTCGGCGGTGATGGCCTGCTCGATGACCGACTGGATCTCCTGCGTGGAGGGCCAGATGTCCTTCAGGAACACCGGCTTCTCGTCACCGTCGTAGCCCAGCGGCTCGTTCTCGAAGTCGAAGTCCATGGTGCCGGCGATGGCGTAGGCGACGACCAGCGGCGGGGACGCGAGGTAGTTCATCTTCACGTCCGGGTTGATGCGGCCCTCGAAGTTGCGGTTGCCGGACAGCACCGACACCACCGCCAGGTCCGCCTCGTTGACCGCCTTGCTGACCGGCTCCGGCAGCGGGCCGGAGTTGCCGATGCAGGTGACGCAGCCGTAGCCGACCAGGTTGAAGCCGAGCTTGTCCAGGTACGGCGTCAGGCCCGCGCGCTCGTAGTAGTCGGAGACGACCTTCGAGCCGGGCGCCAGAGTGGTCTTGACCCACGGCTTGGCGTGCAGGCCCTTCTCCACCGCGCTCTTCGCCAGCAGCGCGGCGCCGATCATCACCTGCGGGTTCGAGGTGTTGGTGCACGAGGTGATCGAGGCGATCACGACCGCGCCGTTGTCGATGACGACCTGGGTGCCGTCCTCCATCGTGACCGGGGTCGGCTTGGTGCCCTGCGCGGCGTAGGTCGGCAGCACCTCGGCGAACTTGTCCTTCGCCTCGGCCAGCACCACGCGGTCCTGCGGGCGCTTCGGGCCGGCGATCGAGGGGACCACGCTGGCCAGGTCCAGCTCCAGGTACTCGGAGTAGACCGGCTCCTTGGCCGCGTCGTGCCACAGGCCCTGCGCCTTGGCGTAGGCCTCGACCAGCGCCAGCTGCTCCTCGGAGCGGCCGGTGAGCTTCAGGTAGCTGATGGTCTCGTCGTCGATCGGGAAGATGGCGCAGGTCGAGCCGAACTCCGGCGACATGTTGCCGATGGTGGCGCGGTTGGCCAGCGGGACGGCCGCGACGCCGGCGCCGTAGAACTCCACGAACTTGCCGACGACGCCGTGCTTGCGCAGCATCTCGGTGATGGTGAGCACCAGGTCGGTGGCGGTGGCGCCGGCGGGCAGCTCGCCGTGCAGCTTGAAGCCGACCACGCGCGGGATCAGCATGCTGACCGGCTGGCCGAGCATCGCGGCCTCGGCCTCGATGCCGCCCACGCCCCAGCCCAGCACGCCCAGGCCGTTGACCATCGTGGTGTGCGAGTCGGTGCCGACCAGGGTGTCGGGGTAGGCCTGACCGTTGCGGTCGAAGACGACGCGCGCCAGGTGCTCGATGTTCACCTGGTGCACGATGCCGGTGCCGGGCGGGACCACCTTGAACTCGTCGAAGGCGGTCTGGCCCCAGCGCAGGAACTGGTAGCGCTCGCGGTTGCGGCCGTACTCGATCTCGACGTTGCGCTCGAAGGCGTCCGGGCGGCCGAAGACGTCGGCGATCACCGAGTGGTCGATCACCAGCTCGGCCGGGGCCAGCGGGTTGATCTTCGCCGGGTCGCCGCCGAGCTCGGCCACGGCCTCGCGCATGGTGGCCAGGTCGACCACGCAGGGGACGCCGGTGAAGTCCTGCATGATCACGCGCGCCGGCGTGAACTGGATCTCGGTGTCCGGCTGGGCGTTCGGGTCCCACTGCCCCAGGGCCTGGATCTGGGAAGCGGTGACGTTGGCGCCGTCCTCGGTGCGCAGGAGGTTCTCCAGCAGCACCTTCAGGCTGAAGGGGAGGCGCTCGGAGCCCTCGACGGCCCCGATGCGGAAGATCTCGTACGACTGCGCGCCCACCGCGAGGGTGTCGCGGGCGCCGAAGCTGTTCTTGGAGGTCATTGCCATGGCCCAGCTCTCGCTTGCGGAAAGTATCTCGACATCAAGACACTCTAGTGGGTGCCGTCGCACGGTACCAACCCGGGGTGCGCCACACGTGTGCGGACCTGCGAGGACGTGCGCGGTCCGGAGCGTGCTGTGAGCACGCTCACCCGGGTGGCCGCTGGCTCGGGGGCGCGGGCCTTGTGACAATCGTCCCAATGGATACTGTGCCCATGAACCCAGAGACCAGCACCCCGACAGCGGCCTCGAAGGTCCTTCGCACCACGTTCCCGGACGCCATTCCGGCGACCGGCTTCGTGCGCGCCACACGCGAGCTGCTCGCGCCCCACGGATTCCATGCCGCCAACACCCTCCCGCTGATCGCGACCTGCCGGGACGAGCTCGCGGTGACCATCACCGCACGCCTGTACGACACCTGGGGCGCCGGCTTCAACATGGCCGGCCTGGCCGGGATGATCGTGCTGGGCCGCACCGGCATCCTGGCCGCCTCGGGCCACGCCCCGGTGGAGGACGGCGTCCGGCGCTTCGTCCTGGTGGCGCTCCCGCACATCGGGATCGACACGCACGGCGTGATCGGCAACGTCGAGCGCCCCGGCGTCCCCGGCGTCTCGCACACCTGCGGCGCCCTGATGGCCCTGCACGACGAGCTGCGCGGGGACAACGCCCCGACCGGCGACTACCCGTTCCTGGACCTGGCCGACCCGGAGCAGAGCATGCTCCGCGACCGCATCCCGCCGTTCCTGCCGGACGGTCCGGTGCCGGACCTGGCCGGGCTCACCCGGATCGCCCGCGACGTCATCACCGCGGACACGCACAAGGTGATCAGCGTGCTGCGTGAGGGCAACTCCCTGCCGGTGCACGTGGCGGTGTTCACCGGGATCCACATCAACGGCCCCGGCGGGACGGAGTACGTGGAGCCGGGCGCGTGCTACCTGGACCTGGGGGCGGACCAGCCCGAGATCAACCTGGTCATCGACTGAACGGCTGACCGGCCGTTCGACCGATCGGCGTACGCGCCGAACGCAGTAGCGCCGTGCCGAAGCACGGCGCTACTCGCATGCAACCCCTCGCGCACCCGGACGCATCAGGTGACTGTCCGGATAACACATCCACCGAGGGGGAGGCCTATGGCGACGCCCGACCGCGACGCCGAGTTCACCGAGTACGCCAGCGCCCGGCAGGCCTGGCTGCGCCGAGTCGCCTATCTGCTGTGCGGCGACTGGCACCGCGCCGACGACCTGGTGCAGAGCACGATCACCAAGCTCTACACGCACTGGCACCGGGCCCGGCGGGTCGACAACATCGACGGCTACGCCCGCCGCACGCTGGTCAACACCTACCTGGCCGAGCAGCGCTCCGGCTGGGCCAAGTGGACGGTCCTGCACCGCTTCGGGGGCGGGCACGCCGCCGATCCGGAGCCGGACCCGGCCGCGCTCGGCGACCTGGCGCTCGGACTGGACCTGAAGACGGCGCTGGCGAAGCTGCCCCCGCGGCAGCGCGCCACCGTGGTCCTGCGCTTCTACTGCGACCTGTCGGTCGAACAGACCGCCCAGATCATGAGCTGCTCGACCGGCACCGTCAAGAGCCAGTCCACCCGCGGCCTGGCGACGCTGCGCACCCTTCTCGACCCCAATCTGATCCCCGCGATGGAGGGATTGCTGTGAATCAGCACTTGAAGACCTCGCTCGAAGAACTGGCGGACGCCGAGTACGCCGACGCGCCGCCCACCACCGTCGACATCGGCCGTGCCCGCGCCGACGGCCGGCGCCGGATCGCCACAGCCCGGCTGGCACCGATCGGCGGCGGACTGGCGCTGGTCGCGGCCTGCGCGCTGGTGGCGAACGGGCTCGGCGGGACGTCGCCGGCGGAGCGGCCCGCGACCATGAGCGCGGGGTCCGGAGACCTCACCGCCGGTACCGACCCGCTCAGCGAGGTCGCCTCCTTCGGATACGTGCCGGACGGCTACCAGGTGGCGACGCACGTCCTGGGCTCGGGCCTCACGACCGTCATCTTGCAGACCAAGCCGATGCTGCCCAGCCAAAAACCCGGTGACCTGATCCCGGCGGAGCTGCAGCTGTCCTCGTCCGCCACCGAGCTGAAGCCGGTACCGCCGGAGACCACGACAGAGGTGAAGGTCAAGGGGAGTCCGAAGGCGTACATCGTGCACGACGGTGACGGCACCGAAATCGCAGACAGGCTGCAGTGGCAGACGGCATCCGGGTCCTGGTTCACGCTCGTCGCCTTCAACAAGATCCACGGCGCCCAACTGCAGGCGATGCTGGTCAAAGTCGCCGATTCGGTGACCGCCAACGGTTCCGCCGTGCCCCTGCCGATCCACATCGACGGCGTGCCGAAGGGCGCCACGCTCGGCGCCGCCTCACTGGCTGACCCGATCGTGGTCGGACAGAATCCGCCCGCAGCCCGGACGACGCTGGATTTCGGCGACGGCAAGAGCAGGTTCATCAGCTTCAGCATCGTGGTCATGCCCGTCGGCTCGACGGACCCCCAGGGTGGCAAGTCAGGGCCCCCGGCCAGCACGGACGCCTGCAAGGACTCCAAAGGCTTGCGGATCTGCGTTCTGGACAGCCATGACGGCGCCAGTGGCGTGGACCCGCTGGAATCCGTCGGCGGCGCCAAGGGGCTGCTCGATCAGATCACCTCGCTCGGCACAGACCGCTCGAACTGGACGACCCACGTCCTGAACTGAGACGCCCGAACCGCCGACCAATCTTTGACCGCGGAATGTCGGGTTAGGGGATCACCCTGTGAGAAAGCCCACGTAGAACAGCTGTATCAGGGCCCTACCGCCTCGCCCCGGCGCTATGCGACTGCGCCGGGGCGAGGCGCGTGCCAGTCCCGCCAGACCGCGACCAACCGGATGGCCGCGGTGATCGCCACCGACGCCGCGGCGGCCAGGTAGCCCTGGACCACGAACCCGTGCCGCTCCACCAGTCCGAACAGCAGTCCCCCGACGAACGCCGGCACCGCGTACAGCTCCCGCTGCAGCACCATCGGGACCTCGTTGACCAGCACGTCCCGCACCACCCCGCCGCCGGTCGCGGTGACCGTGCCGAGCAGCGCGGCCTGGAAGACCGGCAGATGGTAATCCAATGCTTTGAGAGTTCCGGAGACCGCGAACAGACCAAGGGTCAGGGCATCGGCGATCACCGCGACGCGGTCAAAGCGGACCGCCCTTCCGCGCACTTCCTCTATCGCCGATTTCAGTTTCGAATCACTCATTCGGCGGCTGGTCACCAGGAGCACTGCCGCGGTCGCCGCCAGTGCCACGGCGAAATAGCGCCAGTCCTGGATCGCGGCCACCGGGGTGGCCCCGATCAGGGCGTCGCGGATCATCCCTCCTCCGAGTGATGACGCGACCGCGATGACGAGGATGCCGACCAGATCAAGGCCCTTGCGCAGACCCGCGAAAGCCCCCGCCACCGCCGCGGCGAAGACACCTAAGAGATCCAGAAGAACCGGAAGATGAGGATTGGCGACCATGATGTCTGGGAATGTACCCGGTTCAAGGCGGGAGGGGTGGCCCCGCGGGGGGTCACAGAACTGACATCCCACAACTGGACGGCGTACGACAAATGACCGACAACCCTTGCTGTCCGGGCGACCTCATCCGTTTCCCGTACCCGATCGGCGTGTCGATGCAGTACGGTCTAGCTGGCAGCACTCGTCGAAGGGAGGTCCGCTCGTGACTGAGCTCCGCGTCATGGCCGTCACCAGCGACGGTCAGCGACTTGTGCTGCGCTCTAACGACGGCCAGGAATTCCATCTGACCATCGACGAGCGGTTGCGGGCCGCCGTGCGCGGCGATCGGGCCCGGCTGGGCCAGATCGAGATAGAGGCAGAAGGGCAGCTGCGCCCCCGGGACATCCAGTCCCGCATCCGCGCGGGCGCCACCGCGCAGGAGGTCGCAGACGCCTGCGGCATCTCCGTCGAGCGCATCCGCCGCTTCGAGGGCCCGATCCTGGCCGAACGCGCCTTCATGGCGGAAAAGGCTCAGAACACGCAGGTGCGCCGGCAGGGCGAGAACCACGGGCAGAAGCTCGGGGAGATCGTCTTCGAACGGCTGACCAAGCGCGGGGCCGAGGACCCGACCGCGGTGCGCTGGGACTCCTGGCGCCGCGAGGACGGCACCTGGACGGTGCAGGCCGTCTACAAGATCTCCGGTGAGACGTACGAGGCGCTGTGGGCCTTCGACCCGCCGCGCCGGCTGGTGACCCCCGAGGACGACGAGGCGCGCCTGCTGTCCTCGGACGCCGCCGCGATCGCCGCCGCCGAACCGATGTTCCCGTTCGTCGCCGCCTCCGTGCTCTCCGGCGGAACTGTTGTGCCGGGCCCCGCGCCGGCCGCCAACGGCTCCTCGGCCGGCGGCTCGCTGGTGCACCTGGAGGCCCGCCGGCGCCCGGCCGAGACCTCCTCCTCGAACGGCTCGAACGGCTCCGGCGGCGCGCTGGAGCGGGAGCGCGAACGGGATCGTGAGCGCGAGCGCACGGCCGCGGAGCGGACCGCGTCGGTGGAGCGGCACCCGTCGTCGATGCCGGCTTCGGCGTCGGCCTCGGCCGCGTCGTCCGCCGCGGTGTCGGCGTCGGCCTCGGCCGCCGCCAACGGCACCGCGGGCGTGCCGTCCCAGACCGCGAGCCCCGACGAGGACTTCGACTTCCTGGACGCCGGAGACTCCCGCGCCCCGATCGCCGCGGTGGCCGGGCAGTCCGCCGGATCGGCCTTCGACGACGCGATCTTCGGCCCGCGTACCATCTCCCCGCACCGGGAGCGGATGGTCGGGACCACCGACCGCCAGGCCGAGGCCGACGGCGTGCGGCCGGGGCGGCGGGCCACGGTGCCGTCGTGGGACGAGATCGTGTTCGGCTCGCGGCGCGGCAAGCAGAAGGGCCGCGACTGATTTTCCGTCTTTCCTTCAGTGGCCCGGTCTCGTCCATCGAGACCGGGCCACTTTTCCGTCTTTGGCTTTTGGCCGCGGTACCGGCGGTGTGATCGACTTTCCATCATGGACGTGACGCGCGAGGACGGACTGTTCATCAGCGACGACCCGGCGCTGGTCGACGCCGACAAGGTCTACCGCTGGATCGGCGAGGAATCGTGGTGGGGCGCCGGACGCCCGCGCGACGCCGTCGAACGCTCGCTGGAGGGCTCGCACGTCTACGGCGTCTACGCCGACCGGGAGACCATGGTCGGAGTGACCCGGGTGATCACCGACCACGCGACCTTCGCGTACTTCTGCGACGTCTACGTGGACGAGGCTTACCGCGGCAAGGGGATCGGGCCGTGGCTGTCGCGGGAGATCGTGGCGGACCTGAAGGCGATCGGCATCAACCGGTTCCTGCTCGCGACGAAGGACAAGCACTCGACGTACGCCAAGGCCGGGTTCTACCCGGTGACCAGGCCGCAGTCGTGGATGGAGATCGACGAGCGGGCGACCAAGCCGGGGCCGGTTGATTAGAACCATGTGGCGCAGTACGGCGGGATCGCGGTCTTGAACATGCGGTCCGCGAGCGCCAGCGCGCCGGCTCTCTCCTCGGTGATCTCCCCGACCCGGGCCAGCGCGGTGGCGGCGTGGTGGCCGAAGTAGAGCGCGCCGAGGGTCTGCACCGGCAGCGTCACGTCGGGGTTCTCAGTGCTGCGCTTCACGGTCGCGCCAGCCGGACCGCCTTCGAGCACGTACACGCCCTCGGCGAACCCCGCCGGGTCGGTGACGGCCAGGACCAGGCGGCCCTCGGTCTCGTAGGTGCGCGCCTCCAGCGCCGCCGGGACGTCGAGCACGCGGGCCCACAGGACGTCGTGGCGCGATGTCTCGCGCGCGAACCGCGGGTTGGCCATCAGGTGCCGCCAGCTGTCGTCGGCCGGGAAGGTCTCGACGTCGAACGTGGTGATCCAGTCCTGCTCCCACATGAACTGGAGCAGGCGGACGCGGGCCGTGGAGTCCTCGGCCAGCATCTCCGCCTCGGCGCGGTCGTTGGCGACGAAGCCGTTCCAGTCGCCTTCCTTGACCGAGTAGGTCACGCCGCCGCGAACCGTCCCGGACTCGTCCCGGTAGAGCGCGAAGAGCTTTTCCTTGTCGGTCGGCTTGCCGTCGTGGGTCAGCAGGCCGGCGTCACGCTCCCAGAGGCGGTTGCGGTACTCGATCGCGCCCGGAGTGGTGGCTCGGAGGCGGTCGTAGGCGGCCGGCAGTTCCTCGACCCACTCCTGGGCCGAGGCGTAGTCCACGGTGCCCGGCAGCGGCCTGGAGACGGCGCAGCGCTTGCTGTCGAAGCGGTAGGAGGTCTCGTCGGTGGCGTGGCCGTAGCCGAAGCGGCCGTAGATCGGCCACTCGGCGGGGATCAGGATCGACAGCGGCTCGCCGGCGTCCGCGGACTGCCGCAGGGCGGTGGCGATCATCGCGGACAGGATGCCGCGGCGGCGGTGCGTCTGCGCGACGCTGACGGACGTGACCGCGGCGGCCGGGACCGCGGCGCCGCCCGGGACCGAGACGGTGTTGCGGAAGTTCGCGAACGTGCCGACCACGCGGTCGCCGTCGTAGGCGCCGATGACCCGGCCGGCGGCGATCTCGTCGGCGAAGATCTGCCGGCGGAAGGCGCCGCGGCCCCGCTGGGCCGGGCGGCTGAAGGTGACGTCGACCGCGTCGCTGAAGTCGTCGCCGTACTCGACGATCTTGATGTCGAAGGGCATGGGTGCAGGCTATGCACACCGTGCGGGAGCCGCCACCGATTTAGCGGCGGCGGCTCGGAACGCGTGCGGCTCAGGCCAGCAGCGCGCTGCCGAAGTGGTCGGAGGCGTCCTTCACCCCGGGCAGCACGAAGAAGTAGCCGCCGCCGACCGGCGAGATGTAGTCCACCAGCGGCTCGTCGATGAGCTTGGTCTGGACGAACTCGAACTGCCGCTGGATGTCCTGCTGGTAGGCGACGAAGGCCAGGCCCATGTCCAGGTCGCCGACGTTGTCGAAGCCGCGGTCGTAGTTGTAGCCGCGCCGCAGGATGCGGTTGCGGTCGGTCTCGGCGGTGCGGGGGTTGGCGAGCCGGATGTGCGCGTCCAGCGGGATGTTGGCGCCCTTGGGGTCCTTCGCGTACTGCGGGACGTCGGTCTGCGCGCCACCGTCCAGCGGCGCACCGGTGTCGCGGCGGCGCCCGATCATCTTCTCCTGCTCCAGCAACGAGACCCGGTCCCAGAACTCGACGAGCATCCGGATCCGGCGCACCACCTGGTAGCTGCCGCCGGCGGTCCACGCCGGCTCCGGCGCGCCGGGCTGCACCCAGACGAGGTAGTCGAACTCGTGCTCGGTGGCGGGATTGGCTATGCCGTCGTGGAACCCGAGCAGGTTGCGCTGCGCGCCGGTGGGGCGCGGGTCGTTGGCCCAGCCGTCGATGCGGTACTTGAGCTGCATGCCGGCGCGGGTGTGCTTGGCGATGTCGCGGATCGCGTGCACGACGGTGTCCTGGCTGTCGGCGCAGATCTGGAGCGACAGGTCGCCGTGGCACTCGGCGGGGTTCAGGTTGTCGTTGGGGAACGTCTTCATCGGCGTCAGGCGCACAGGCTTCTTGTCTGCGAGCCCGAAGCGCGCGTCGAAGAGCGAGGCGCCGACGCCGAGGGTGAAGGTGAGGCCGTCGGCCGGCACCGTCGGGCCGAGGATGCCGTTGTCCGACGGCGGAGCGCCGACCCCGAGGTCGGGCGGAGTGCCGCCGGAGGTGAGGAAGCGGGCCCGATCGGTGAGCGTCTGGAAAAGGGCGGCGAGCTCGGCCTTGTCGGCGGCGATGACGTCGAACACAGCGAGGGTCATGTGCTTCTGCGCCGGCGTGGTGACGCCCTGCTGGTGCGCACCGTGGAAGGGCAGGGTGCGGCCGGAGCCACCGCCGGAGCCGGCCGAGGCAGCCGGAGCGGTGTCGGCGGCGGCCTTGTTCATCGCGAAGCCGGTGGCGCCGACGACCGCGGTACCGGCCACGCCTGCCGCCGCGCCCTTGAGCATGGCGCGGCGAGCGAAGGCGGTGTGGTCGAAGGGGCAGGTGGCGGGCTCAGCTGCGGCCTCACTCACGGCAACCGAAGTCACCTCGCCGGTGGTCGGCGCGGCAGCGGCAGGCACCTGGTTCTCGTTCTGGTTCTGCTCGGTCATCTCAAAGCGCTTTCATCTACGAAGTCGGCGTGGCGGCGGGTCTGGAGGCTCCGCTCACGTCGCCTTCCGGATCTCCAGCAGGTCCGGCACCACCGAGAGCTGCTCCAGCAGTTCGCCCAGGGTCCCGTTCAGCTTCTGGCGGGCGGCCGGGTCGAGCTGGTCCGCCGGGGTCCAGGTGCCGTCGGGCTTCTTCGCGGCGTTCACGGTTGTGCCGAAGCGGTCGAGCCAGGCGTCGATCTGGGTCAGGCCCTGGGGGTCTCGGGCCTGGACCAGGGGCCTGATCACGGTCAGGACTTCGCGGGTGCCGGTCAGGTTGGCGTCGGCGGTGGCCAGGGTGGTGCCGGAGCCGTAGTCGGCGTCGCCGGTGAGCTGGAACTGGAGGGTGTTCTCCAGGATCTCGTGCGCTCGCAGCGGGAGGTCGGCGGGGTCGAAGTCCTGCTTGGGCCAGTCGCCGATGAGGCCGTGGACGTCGCTGTCGAGTTGGTCGGCGATGGGGGCCAGGCTCGCCGCGGCCTCGCCGTGCCAGAGCCCGTACTCCAGGCGGTGGAAGCCGGTGAAGTCCTTGTCGTGCACCTTGTCGGGGAGGCCGTCGGCGCGGCCGTCGATCTTCTTGTCCCAGTCCTGGAAGGTGCCGTACGCCGCGCCGAGGCGGTTGTACGCCAGGTGCGCGGTCAGCCAGTCCTGCTCGGCCTTCGGCAGGTTGCCGGAGTCCACGTCCTGCTTCAGCGTGTCCGTGTAGCCGGCCAGCTCGTTCAGGTGCTCCGTCACGTAGGCGCGGTACTGGTCCAGCGGCGCTGCCAGGTCCTTCTCGGTGATCGGCACGACCGCGGTGGTGGAGCTGCCCGAGCCGGTGGCGTGCTTGGCCTCGGAGGTGACCGCGTCCTTGCCGTTCGGCACGCAGCGCCAGGCGTACGTGCCGCTGCCTATGGTCGCCGTCATCGGCCGCGTGGTGCCCGGGGCCAGGCCCTCGATCTCGCCGTAGACCGCGTTGCTCGACGGGTCCAGCAGGTACACCTCGGCGGCCACGTCTCCGGTGTTCTTCATCTGGAACGTGTGCTCGCCGGTGGTCAGCCCGTCGAAGCCCTTGCCGCAGGACGCCGCCGAGACCTCGATGGTCTGTGCGCCCTTGCTGCCCGAGCTCGGGCCGACGGCGACGATCACCGCGACCGCGGCCACCGCCGGGACCGTGACGACCGCGACGCCCAGCGCCCAACGCGGAGCCGGCTTGCGGGACGGAGCAGGGGCGGGGGCAACGGAAGGAGCCGAGGCGGCCGGGGTGGCAGCCGGTTCAGTCACTTCAGGGTTCTGAACCGACGCGACCGCCTCGGCGGTCTGGGGAGCGGAGCGGACAACAGCGACAGCCGGCCGAAGGTAGAAGAACATCACCGGCGCCAGGTACGCCACGTACCCGACCACCGCCAGCCACGTCATCTTCGGCGTCAGATTCAGCGTCCCGGCGACCAGCTGCGAGTACCAGGCGTTCGGGTCCAGGTGCGCGGTCAGGTCCCAGGCGTACGCCGTGAACCCGCCGACCACGCCGCTCTCCTGCAAGTCCGTCAGCCCGTAAGCGAGCACTCCGGCCGCGATGACCACCAGCACGAACCCGGTGACCTTGAAGAACCGCGCGAGGTTCAGCTTCAGCGCCCGGTGGTACAGCCCCCAGCACAGCAGTGCCGCGACCGCGATGCCGGCGACCGCCCCGATCGCCGGGCCGCTCTTCTCGTGCGCGGTCTGGGCCGTGGTCCACAGGAACAGCGCGGTCTCCAGCCCCTCGCGCGCCACCGCGGCGAACGCCGTGAAGACCAGCATCCCGGCGCTGGCGCCGAGCGCGGCGGCCAGCTTCGCCTTCAGGTCCCCGGACATCGAGGCGCTGGCCCGGCGCATCCAGAACACCATCGTGGTGACGAACGCGACCGCCAGCAGCGCCATCGCGCCGCCGAACACGTCCTGCGCCTTGGGCGGCAGGTGCGCCGAGGTGAAGGTGAGCACCGCGGCGAACGACAGGCTCAGCGCGGCGGCCGCGGCCACCCCCAGCCACACCGAGCCGGCCCGGTCCTTGCGGCCGGCCTTGGCCAGCGACGCGAGCAGGATGGAGACGACCAGGCCGGCTTCCAACCCTTCTCGGAGTCCGATCAAGAAACTCGGGAAGGCATCCGACAGCACCGCGCCCCGCCCCTTCTGGTCCGCATCAAAAACTTAGGCACGCCTTACTTCAGTAAGGCATGCCTAAGTTAGCAGCGCACCGCCGGGGTGGGTCAACACCGCCCGGCTTATGAGCCGGTGATGTACATCTCAGGACGCGCCGGTGGCCACCGGGCGTGACGGATCGGACGCCCAACCGCTCCACGAGCCCTCGTACAACGCCACGCCCTCCGGGTCGATCCCGGCCACGGCCATCGCCAGGATCTCGTGCGTCGCGGTGACCCCCGAGCCGCAGTAGACCGCGACCCGGCCCTCGTGCCCGGGCTCTACCCCCAGCCCGGCGAACCGCTCGGCCAGTTCCTCGGCCGGCCGGAACCGGCCGTCCTCCCCCAGGTTCTCGGTGGTCGGCGCCGACACCGCGCCGGGGACGTGCCCGGCGGCCGGGTCGATCGGCTCGGTCTCGCCGCGGTAGCGCGCGCCGGCCCGGGCGTCGATCAGCGTGCCGTCGGCGGCGACCGCGGCCGCGCCGTCGTGGTCCAGGACGGCGAACACGTCCCGCACCGCCGCCTCGAAGTCGCCCTCGGCGGCCCGGATCCCCGGCTCGCCCTCCTCGACCGTGTGGCCGGCCGCCCGCCAGGCCGCGAAGCCGCCGTCGAGGACCCGGACGTCGGGGTGGCCGTGGTGCCGCAGCAGCCACCAGGCGCGGGCGGCCTGCGTGCCGTCGCCGTCGTCGTACACGACCACCGGCAGATCGGCGCGGACGCCGGCCCGCCGCATCGCGGCGGCGAAGCGCTCGCGGTCCGGCAGCGGGTGCCGGCCCCGGGCGCCGACCGGCGAGTCCGGGTGCTCGGCCAGGTCCTGGTCGAGGCTGACATAGTGCGCCCCGGGGATGTGGCCCTTCAGATACACCCCGAGCCCGTACTCGCTCGGCTCGCCGAGCTTCCACCGGATGTCGAGCAGGATCGGGGCGGTGGCGCAGGACAGGTCGGCGGCGAGCTGCTCGACACTGGTCAATGGCGAGGTACCGCTGAGCGGCGAGGTTCGGGGTTCGCGCATGAGCGCCATCCTGGCACCGATCGGGGCGTGGATCTACAAGCGATCTACAGGCCCGGCGCGCCGTTCGGACCGAACACCAGCAGCGGGATCTCCTGCTCGGCGGCCGACAGCGAACCGTGCATGCCCAGCAGCCGGGACTCCAGCTTCTCGCGGCGGGTGGCGACCACGGCCCAGTCGTCGAGTAGCGCCGCGACGACGTCGCCGATGCGCGGCGTGAGCCGGTCGTCCACGCACTCCGGCGGCCCGAACCAGCCCTCGTAGATCGCCTCCTGGCGGGAGCGGACCACGGCCACGTCCTCCAGCGCCTCGCGCCAGATCTGCAGCACGTCGCGCGCCGCGCCGGGCTTGGCGTAGACGTGCCGGGCCCGGCCCTCGCCGCCCAGCAGCCGGACGCCGACCTGCAGCTCGGGGTCCTCGTCCACGTCGACGCGGCGGTCGGCGGGGACGTCGACCATGCCGTGGTCGGCGGTGACGTAGAGCGTGGTGCCGGCCGGCAGCCGGTCGACGAGCTCGTGGACCGTGGCGTCGACCACCGCCAGCTGCTGCCGCCAGCTCTCGGAGTCGACGCCGTTGAGGTGCCCGGCGGCGTCGAGTTCGGCGTAATACAGGTAGACCAGGGCCCTGGCGTCGCGGTCGGCGGCGTCCCGCAGCGTGTGCAGCGCGCCGGCCACCCGGTTGGGCAGCGACTCGGCGCCGGTGAAGGCACCGCCGCGCAGCACCGAGCGGGTCAGGCCGGAGTCCTGGAACCGGGCCGCTGTGACCTGCGTGACCTCGATGCCCTCGCGCTCGGCGTGTTCGAAGACGGTCTCGTGCGGCTGCCACTCGACCGGGTCGACCGGGAAGTCCCAGCGCAGCAGGTTGATCATCCGCGAGGTGCCGGGGACCAGGACCCGGTAGCCGAGCATGCCGCTGGCGCCGGAGGGCAGCCCGGTGCCCAGCGAGCCGATGCTGGCCGCGGTGGTGGAGGGGAAGCCGGCGGTCAGCGCGCGGCTGGCGCGCAGGGCCTTGGCCATGTAGGGCGCGACGTCGGAGTTGCGCTCGATGAGCCGGGCCCCCATGCCGTCCACCAGGAAGACGCAGGCACGGCGGGTCGGGGCCAGGCCGAGCGGGTTCGGCTCGTCGGGGACGCCGAGCGCGGCCAGGACCGCGGGGAGCAGGTCGGACAGGGCGCCGCGGCCGTAGGCGGGCAGGACGAGGTCGGTCCCGCCGGGTCCGGACGCTCCGGGGTGGCTCACGCTTTCGCGGGCGCTCAGCGCGCGGTCCGGGCGCCGGCCCCGGCCTCGGTGACGACGGTGGTCAGCGCGCGGGCGAAGGACAGCGTCTCGGCGACCGCGTCGGCGCCGTCGGCCTCGGCGGAGACCCGGATCATCACGTCGTCGGCGGTGGCGGTGCCGGTGTAGCCGTGGTCGGCGTCGCAGTGCGGGTCGCCGCAGTTGGCCGGCTCCAGGTCCAGCCGGCTCACCACGCCCCAGCCGATGGTGAGGACCACCTCGCGGGGCGGGGTGCCGGGCTTGTGGTTGGCCGGGTCCTCCACGACGCGGCTGACCACCACCGAGGAGATCCGGTGCAGCGGCACGGTCTCGGTGGAGGTGGTGGCGTAGGCCTTGGCCCCGGTCGCGGACTCCGGGGAGCCGGGCGGCACCGGCGCCATCGGGTCGTCGGAGCCGTACTCGTCGGTGTGCCCGGCGATCAGCCGGGTCGGGGTCACGGCCAGCACGGTGACGTGCCTGCGCACCTCGTCGGCGTCGAAGGTGGTCTCCTGGTGCACGAGGTGGCCGAGCACCTTCTCGGAGCCGACCGCGTCCTCGACCGCCTCGGCCACCAGGGCTGGGTAGTAGCCGCTGCGCTCGATGGCGGCGAGCAGTGACGAGGAGGACGGCTGCGAGTTGGGCATGAGTCCATCCTGACACCTGTGGGCCCGGTTGCGGGCCCCACACCCCACGGAAGCGTGACGGAGGAGGGTGTTATGGCCTGATTGGCACCCCCGATCGCTGACGGCGGACGGGCCGGGCCGCCGGGACGCATGTGCCCTCCTGCGACGAGGTGTCGGAACGACGCGCAACAATAGGGCGTCACCCGCATCGTGAGAAGCAGGAGCCGCACCGAAGATGGCACGCCGCAGCACCACCCCCGAACCCGACGAGGACTTCGAAGAGCGCATCATCGACATCGACGTCGCTGACGAGCTCTCCGACTCGTACCGGGAGTACGCGTACTCGGTCATCTACTCGCGCGCCCTGCCCGACGCGCGGGACGGGCTCAAGCCGGTGCACCGCCGGATCCTGTTCCAGATGAACGACATGGGCCTGCGGCCGGACCGCGGCTACGTCAAGAGCGCCCGCGTCGTCGGCGACGTCATGGGCAAGCTGCACCCGCACTCGGACACCGCGATCTACGACTCGCTGGTGCGCATGGCCCAGTCCTGGGCGATGCGCATCCCGCTGGTCGACGGACACGGCAACTTCGGCTCCCTGGGCGGCGACGACCCGCCGGCGGCCATGCGGTACACCGAGGCCCGGCTGTCGCCCGCGGCGATGATAATGACCGACTCCATCGACGAGGACACGGTCGAGTTCGGGCCCAACTACGACGGCCAGGAGCAGGAGCCGCAGGTCCTGCCGGCGGCCTTCCCGAACCTGCTGGTGAACGGCGCCGCCGGCATCGCGGTCGGGATGGCGACCAACATGGCGCCGCACAACCTCGGCGAGGTGGTGGCCGCCGCCCGGCACCTGATCAAGCACCCGGACGCCACCCTGGACGACCTGATGCGGTTCGTCCCGGGCCCGGACCTGCCCACCGGCGGTCAGATCATCGGCGAGCAGGGCATCCGGGACGCCTACGAAAGCGGCCGCGGCGTGTTCAAGATGCGCGCCACCGCCAAGATCGAGAAGGTCACCGCGCGCCGCGAGGGCATCGTGGTCACCGAGCTGCCCTTCAACACCGGCCCGGAGAAGGTGATCGCCAAGGTCAAGGAGCTGGTGCAGGCCAAGAAGATCCAGGGCATCACCGACCTGAAGGACCTGTCCGACCGGTTCAACGGCCTGAAGCTGGTCATCGAGGTCAAGGCCGGCTTCAACCCCGAGGCGGTCCTGGAGCAGCTGTACAAGCTGACGCCGCTGGAGGAGTCCTTCGGCATCAACAACGTGGCGCTGGTCGACGGCCAGCCGTTGACGCTGGGCCTGAAGGAGCTGCTGGAGGTCTACCTCGACCACCGCTTCGAGGTGGTCCGGCGCCGCACCGAGTTCCGCCGCACCAAGCGCGTGGACCGGCTGCATCTGGTCGAGGGCCTGCTGATCGCGCTGACCGACATCGACCGGGTGATCCGCATCATCCGCGAGAGCGACGACGCCGCGGCGGCCAAGGAGAACCTGATGGCCGCCCTCGCGCTGTCGGACAGGCAGGCCACGTACATCCTGGACACCCCGCTGCGCCGGCTGACCCGGTTCGACTCCCTGGAACTGGAGTCCGAGCGGGACAAGCTGACCGGCGAGATCAGGGACCTGACCGCGATCCTGGAGTCCGACTCCCTGCTGCGCAAGGTGGTCTCCGACGAGCTGGCCGCGATCTCCAAGCAGTTCGCCACGCCGCGCCGCAGCGTGCTGGTCGAGGGCGCGCTGCCGGTGTTCGAGCCCCGGCCGCTGGAGATCAGCGACGACCCGGTGGTGGTCCTGCTCTCGGCCACCGGACTGCTGGCCCGCACCGCCTCCGGCTCGACGAAGATCGGCACCGGCGGCGAGCGCGGCAAGAACGACTCGGTCGCCTCGATCGTCACCTCGACGATAAGAGGCGAGGTCGGCGCGGTGACGTCGCAGGGCCGGCTGATCCGGTTCCCGGTGATCGACCTGCCGGTGCTGCCGGACTCGGCCGCGAAGGCGGCGCCGAGCCTGGCCGGCGGCGCCCCGGTGTCGGAGTTCGTCCGGCTGGAGGAGGACGAGCGCGTGCTGTGCCTGTGCTCGCTGAACGCCGAGTCCCCGGGCCTGGCGCTGGGCACGGTCCAGGGCGTGGTCAAGCGCGTCACCCCGGACTATCCGAGGAACCGCGACTCCTTCGAGGTGATCACGCTCAAGGACGGCGACACCGTGGCCGGCGCCACCGAACTGCGCACCGGCGAAGAAGAGCTGGTCTTCATCACCGACGACGCGCAGCTCCTGAAGTACTCGGCCGCGCTGGTCCGCCCGCAGGGCTGCCCGGCCGGCGGCATGGCCGGCATCTCGCTGAGCGACGACGCCTCGGTGATCTTCTTCGGCGCGGTGGACCCGGGCCAGGACGGCCTGGTGGTCTCGATGGCCGGCTCGGACGACGCCCTGGTCGACACCGCGACCACGATCAAGGCCACGCCGTACGACCTGTATCCGACCAAGGGCCGGGCCACCGGCGGCGTGCGCTGCCAGCGCTTCCTGAAGGGCGAGCACCGGCTGGTGGCCGCCTGGGCGGTGAACGCGCCGGCGTACGCCTGCACGGAGAGCGGGACGCCGATCCCGCTGCCGGCGGTGGATCCGCGGCGCGACGGCTCGGGGGCGCCGGTGGAGGTGCCGATCGGGTTCGTGACGAGCCCGGCTGCCGCGGGGTAGCCCGCGGGAGCAGGGAGTTGATTCACGGCTGTGGCCGCCGCGTTCTGTGGCGGCCACAGCCGTTTGCGCGCCGGGTCGGATGAAGTCGGTCAGATGAAGTGTGCTGAGAGCCCGCAGCGGCTGCCATGGAAATCCACAGCAGCCGCCACCTCTCCCCCAGAGGGCGGGAGCACCGCCGTCCTGCGGCCTTCAGGCACGCGGCGGGAGGTCGTATCCCCGGTCCCGTGTGGCTGGACCGGAGTCCCGGCGGACGGCGGTGCTCCCTCATCGGCGTGTGGTGGTACGGAAGACACCACAGCCGGGCCCGGACCGCGCCTCGGGGTCCGCCGAGGGGTCCGGGGGTCTGTGTGGCCTAAGCGGGCACCTCCGCGGCCGCCACGGCGTCGGAGTCCGACACCAGCTTCCCGTCGCCGACGGTGATCACCCGGTCGGCGAGCTCCATCATCAGCGGGTCGTGTGTGGCCACCAGGGCGGTCACGTTCTCCGCGGCGACCACGGCGCGCAGCAGTCGCATCACCGCGCGACCGGTCTCGGAGTCCAGCTGGCCGGTGGGCTCGTCGGCGATCAGCACCCGCGGCGAGTTGGCCAGCGCCCGGGCCAGCGCCACGCGCTGCTGCTGGCCGCCGGACAGCTCGCCGGGCCGCTGCTTCGTGTGCTCGCCGAGGCCGACCATGTTCAGCAACAGCTCGACGCGCTCCTCGCGCGCGGCCACCGGCGTCTTGCGCAGCCGCAGCGGGATGCCGACGTTCTCCGCCGCCGACAGGATCGGGATCAGCGCGAAGGACTGGAACACGAAGCCGAACAGGTCCCGCCGCAGCCCGGCCAGCTCCTTCTCCCCCAGGTTGCGGCCCGGTCCGGCGAGCTGTTTGCCGTCCACGGAGATCCGGCCGGCGTCCGGCTTGTCCAGGCCGCCGATCAGGTTCAGCAGCGTGGTCTTGCCCGAGCCGGAGCGGCCGACGACGGCGCACAGCTGGCCCTCGGGCACCGTGAACGACACGTCCTCGACCGCGTGCACGGCGTTCTCCCCCGAACCGAACGTCCGGCGCAGCCCCTCGACCTCGATCATGTCCCCCACCGGACTACTCCCCCTCGCCCGCGGAACCGGCGGAACCGGCAGAACCGGAGCCGTGCACCAGGTCCGGCCACACCCCGATGTGATCAGGGTTCTTCGCCAGCCGGACCCGGTCCCTCATGCGCAGCGCCTCGACGTACTCCTTCGGCAGCTGCACCCGGCCGGCGCGGTCGAGCACCGCGAACTGCTCGGCCTGCGCGCCGTCGTCGCCGCGCCGCAGCACCTCGGTCGAGGTGCGGCCGTCGCGGATCTCGACGGTGCGCTGCACCTGCTCGGTGACCTCGTGGTCGTGGGTCACCACCACGATCGAGACGCCGAGCTCCTCGTTCGCCGTGCGCAGCGCGTCGAACACCTGCTGGCTGGTCCCGGAGTCCAGCTCGCCGGTCGGCTCGTCGGCGAACACCACCTCGGGGTCGTTGGCCAGCGCCACCGCGATCGACACGCGCTGCTGCTCGCCGCCGGACATCTGGCCGGGGCGCCGGTCGGCGCAGTAGCCGACGCCGAGCAGGTCCAGCAGCTCCCCGGAGCGGCGCCGCGCGTACTTGCGCTTCTTGCCGGCGAAGCCCATCGGCAGCGCGATATTGTCCACGGCGCTGAGGTACGGCAGCAGGTTGCGCGCCGTCTGCTGCCAGATGAAGCCGACCGTCTCGCGCCGGTAGCGCAGACGGTCGCGGCCCTTCATGGTGAGCAGGTCGTATCCGCCGACCCTGGCGACGCCGGCGGTCGGGGTGTCGAGCCCGGACAGGATGTTCAGCAGCGTGGACTTGCCGCTGCCCGAGGCGCCGACGATCGCGACCAGCTCCCCGGCCCGGACCAGCAGGTCCAGGCCCTGCAGAGCCTGGACCTCGATGCCGTCGGTCTTGTAGATCCGGACCAGGTTGTCACAGACGATCTTGGCGTCCTCGCCGTAGACCTCTTTCGGCTGCGCGGCCGCGAGTTCAAGCTCCTGAAGGGTGCTCATGCGCGTTAGGACGAGCGGTCCCGCTGTGCGCGTTGCGGTCGTTATGGAACGGTGACCAACCGGTCGGATGAGCGCCCACGGTGTCCGGCAGCCAGCCGGGCTCACCGATCAGGCCCTTGTGGATCGAACCGCTGACCTGGTGCCGCGAGGGGCCCTCGGAACCGCGCAGCCAGCCACGCATGATGTGGATGTCCGGGACCTCGCGCTTGCACCAGGCGACCATGGCGTCCAGGACGGCGTTGCGCTCGCCGCTGACGCGCATCATGCGCGGGAAGGACGACGGGAAGGTGACGACGTTCTTCATGTCGCTGACCACGCCGTGCGCCAGGTTGGAGGCGGTGCTGGTGCGGTGGTGGTCCGTCGGCCACGGCGAGCCCAGGCGCAGGCCCTCGGTCTCCGGCTCGCCGAGCAGCACCAGGTCCACGGTGCGGCCGCCCTTGTCGCCGAAGCTGACGCGGCCCGCGCGGGCCCAGACGTAGAGCCGGGTCAGCGGCAGGTCGCGGACCAGGGCGCCGGAGCCCTTGCGCCAGCGGAGGAGCTCCACGCGGCCGGGGGCCGAGGAGTCCCAGTCCTCGCGGGCCACCGTGCGGAGGGCACAGACCTCGTGGCCGTAGACGGCGGGGAAGCCGTAGCGACGGGCTTCGGGGCCCAGGTCGGCCATGTGCGCGTCCGTCTGCGTGTCAGGCGCCTGAAGCAGGTCGCTGTCTTTGGTGGGTTCGGGCTTGGGACTCTCGGTCATGGTGCGCACCTCACTACTCGGAGCACCCCCCCGATCTCTCCTGACGCCACCATCGTGACTCCGGGAGCGCGCAAAAGCGAGCGGTGTAGGGGGTACGCCAGGGGCGTTAGGGTCGTAGGCATGCGCGACGATCAACTTCCGGCACCCCAGCCCCACGCGTGTTCGGTGCTGTCCCGCGAGCTGGGCGAACCGCTGGCCGGGACCGGGGCGGTGGCCCGGGCGTGGCTGCTGGTGGAGCAGCCGGGACCGTGGGGGCGGGTGGCGGCCACGGAGAGCCGCCTGGACCCGGAGCTGGGCGCCGAGCTGGAGGGGCGCACGGCCGGGACCGCCGTCCGGTTGGCGCTGATCCGCCGGGTGGAGGACCACCACGACAGTGACCCGCCGCACCGTCGCTGGTTCGCCGCGTCCACGCATCCGAAGCGCACGTGGCTGGCCACCGGCGTGGTCACGTACCCGACCGACCTGCTGAAGATCGACTTCGCGGCGCTGGACGCCGGGGACCGGCGCGCCGTGGCGGAGCTGGAGCATGAGTTCGTGCACGCGCCGCTGCTCGGGGTGTGCACCAACGGCAAGCGTGACGCGTGCTGTGCGACCGTGGGACGCCAGGTGGCGGTCGGTGTCGAGGCGCTGGACGCGGCCTCCGGCTCGGGCTCGGGCCAGGCCTTCGGATCGGGCTCAGGCTCGGGCCCGGTCGGCGCGTACCCGGCGGTCTGGGAGATCACCCACCTCGGCGGGCACCGGTTCGCGCCGACCGCGGTGGTGCTGCCGTCCGGGTACTCCTACGGCCGGCTCGACACGGCCGCGGCCGGCCGGGTGCTGGCCGAGGCACGGGAGGGCCGGATGGCGGTGCACGGGTGCCGGGGCCGGTCGACGTGGCCACGGGCCGGGCAGGTCGCCGAGCTCGCGGTACGGGAGGCACTGGACGAGACGGCGGAGGCGGCGCTGGACGTGGTCTCGGTGACGCAGACCGCCGGGGGCGCCGCGGCTACCGGAGACCCGGAGCCGGCGTGGACGGCGGTCGTCGAGCACGAGGACGGCCGGGCGTACGAGGTGTCGGTCACCGGTTCTTTCGCCTCCGTTCCGCGCCCGGAAAGCTGCGGCAAGGCCGACGGCACACCGCTGGAGCTGCGGGCGGACGCCGTCGATAAGATCCGATGACATGAGCGACATACCGCTGACCGGAATCAAGAACGCCCGCGACATCGGCGGGCTGCGGACGGAGTCCGGGGCGGTGGTGCGACCGCTGCGGCTGCTGCGCACAGCGCGCCTGAACCGGCCGACGGACGCCGACCGCGCGTGGCTGGCGTCGATCGGGCTGCGGACGGTGGTGGACCTGCGGCAGCCCTTCGAGATCGAGAGGTGGCCGGACGACCTCGGGGACCTGGAGGTCGAGCGGGTCAACGTCGCGCCGAGCCTGGACAGCGAGGGCAGCGGGACGTTCTTCGATCTCTACCTGAGCTGGCTGGACCACAGCGGCGAGGCGTTCGCCGACGCTGTGCGCGCGCTGGCGCGTCCCGGCGCGCTGCCGGCGCTGGTGCACTGCACGGCCGGCAAGGACCGGACCGGGGTGCTGGTGGCGATGGTGCTGGACGTGCTCGGGGTCGGGGAGAAGGCGATCGTCGCGGACTACCTGATCTCAAACGAGCGGCTGAGCACGGACCCGGGGGACGTCGTGTACCAGCACCCGATCAGCGAGGAGCTGATCTCGGGGTCGCTGGCGCACGTGCGGGAGGGGTTCGGGAGCGTCGAAGGGTACTTGCTCGCGCACGGCGTGACTGCCGAGGAGCTCGGCGCGCTGCGCGAGGGGCTGCTCGGCGAGGGGTAGTAGCGCTCGAACTCGCGCGGCGGGCCGAGCCGCGCCCCCGCTTTCAGAAGCCAGCACCCTGCCGACGCCGGTGCCGATGCCCGATGCCCGATGCCCGATGCTTGCGTCGGCGCCTTCGCATCCAGCGCTCTGTCAGCTCCGGCGCCGGCGCGGCGGTCGCCGGTCTTCCCCAGTCTGCCGCCGGTCTTCCTCAGTCCTCGAAGAAGTCGCCGAGGTGCAGGTCGATCGCGATGAGCCCGTCCTGGCCGGCGGCGATGAGCAGGCCGTCGGCGCTGAGCGCGAGGGCCTTCGGGGCCCAGCCGAGCGGGATGGGGCGTCCGGTGCGGGCCTCGCCGAGGTCCCACACGGTCACGCAGCCGTCGGACCACGCCACCGCGGCCACCGGGCCGATCTCCGTGAGCGCCGCCGTGACCGCGGTGACCGGCACGCCGCGATCCTCCACCGGCAGCAAGCTGGCGTCGGCGGGCACGGCCCACAGCCGGAAGGTGCCGTCCTGGCCGCCGGACAGCGCGAACAGCACGTCCATGTCGGGCATCCAGATCGCCGCCACCGCGGTCACGGCACCGGAGTGCTGGTCCTCGGGATCGGCGATGAGCTCTTCGGTGTCGACGTCCCAGACATGCACACGGCCGTCGCCGGCACCGAACACCAACGCGTCACGCGCCACAGCGACCGCGGTCACGATCGTGTCAGGCAGCACATCGCGCACCGCCGCCACAGCCCCACGCGGCGCCGTCGGCCCCAACGCGGCCAAGCGCCGACTCGAATCCGTGAGCACCAAGCTCGGCGAGGCGTCGACGACCGCGGCCGCCCGCGCCTTCACCATCACCGGCGAAGCAGGACGCCCCACGATCCGCCCGCTCCGTGGATCCAACCGATAGGCGCGGGCCAGGTCATCTATCGCGACCAGCACCTCCGGCGGCGTCGGCTCCGGGTCGGGGAGCCAGGCGCCCGCCGGGGAGGTCGCGACCGGGGTGAGGAGGATGCCGGGGCTGGCGAGGACGGGCTGCGCGAGGACGGCTTCGCTCTGTCCAGCAGCATCAGCACCAGCAGCAAACGCATCAGCGCTCGAAACAGCACCAGTCGCTATCGACGCGTTGGCGGCCCGAGTGCCAGCATCGAACCCGTCGGCACTCGGCGCGGCACCGGCGACAAGCGGCGCGCCGGCGGCCCGGACATCAGCACTCGAAGCAACAGCACCAGCCGGCACACCGGCGATCTGCGCGCCCGCATTCAGCACGCTCGCTATCGGAAAACCAGCGCCGTTTGGCGCAACCACATTCTGCGCGCCGGCCGTCGGAGCACCGGCCCGCGGCACCATGACCGTCGGCTCAGCAACAGTGCCCTGCTTCTCCTCAACCGCCGCGACCGCCAGCTCCGCCGCCCGCATCGCCAGTGCCGCCACCGGGCCGGGCCAGGGCGTGGGGCGCGGGGTGTCCGGGGGCAGGGGGCGCCAGCCGGCCCAGCGGGTGAGCCAGGGGATCGGGTCGCCGACCGTGGCGCCGTCGGAGGGACGTGTGCCGCGCGTGTAGGGGGCCACCGCCTCGGCGAGGGCGTGGTCGCCGACGGCGAGGGCGGCTCCGTGCAGGATCGCCGCGCGTTCGGGGACGGTTGTGGAGTTCGTCAGGGCCTGGCCCGCCACGCGCCAGGCGGCGCGGGTGCCGGGGGCCACGGCGCTGCCGAGGGCGTCGATGGCGGTCGACAACGCCGGTTGCTGGACCAGGACCAGGTTGGCCGGTTCCAGGACGATCTGGTCGGCGATGCCTTCGCGGAACGCCACGTCGAACGGGACCGCCGCGAGCTTCCAGGGGCGTTCGTCGCTCGCGGCGAGCAGGCCCGCGTGGCGTTTGCTGGCCAGGCTCAGGATCTCGCGGGCCTTGGTGGGGTTCGGGTACGCCTGCGGGGCCGCCGCGCCGCCGGAGGGCACCAGGTCGTCCAGCCACGCCGCGAACTCGGCGCGGTCGGTCCAGCGCGGCTCGCCGAGGTCGATGACGGTGGCCGGGGCGTCGGCGGCCGCGGCGACCCGCGCCACGTCCGTCTCCGCGGACTCCAGGACCAGCCGCACGCCCGGCACCGCCAGCAGCGGTGCCAGCAGCTCGGAGACCACCGCCGCGCGGGCCGAACCGTCGCGCAGGTGGCCGGCGAGGTCGAGTTCGGAGATCAGGATCGTGACCCGGGACCACAGGCCGGTCTCGTGGGGCGCCTCGGCTCCGCTGGACGACAGATCCCAGGTGGACGTGGAAGACGATCGGCTGCCGGGAACGCGAGCCCCCGGGTGGCCATCGCCGGCGGCAGAGCCCTGAGCATCGGCATCGGCATCGGCATCCCCGGCAGGCGCGCCGCTCAGGCCGTCGGCCGCGACCCCGTCGGCGACCCCCGGGCCGAACCCCGAACCACCGAGCCCGCCGCCGGATCGCGTTTCCTCGCCGGGCCGCTCACTCGCTCGCAGTCGCGCGGCGATGGCAGCGGCGAGCCCTTCGGCGTCCCCGACCGTCACCCCGAGCTGTCCGGCCAACTGCCATGCCAGCACCCGGGGCGTCAGACCCCGCGCCGACACCCACGCGAAACGCTCGTCATCGGCGGCCTCGGCCAGCACCGCCAGCTCCGAGGCCGCCCACGCCAAGGTGAACGTCTTCCCCGAGCCCCGCGGCCCGGTCACCAACAGCAGTCGCGGCAGCCCGGCGCCTGCGACCCCGGCGCCACCCGCCGAGGCACCAGCACCGCCGCCACCAGCGCCAGCACCGCCACCGTCACCGTTGGCGCGACCGCCACCACCCGAGCCGCCATCAGCCGCAGCCCCCGCCGAACCCGCCGGCGCCCCTGCCGAACCGGCTGCCGAAACCGCCGTCAGCCACCCCACCACCGCGCGGCACACCGCCGCGCGCCCGGCGGGCAGCACCGTGCTCGGCGCCGCCGGCCCCCCGCCCGCCGCCATCGCTAGGCGTCGATCCGGGATCGGTCCAGGACCGCGGCCGAGTTGATGATGAACTCCCGGCGCGGCGCCACGTCGTTGCCCATCAGCAGGTCGAAGGCCTTGTCGGCGGATTCGGCGTCGGCCACCGTGATCCGCCGCAGCGTCCGGTGCCGCGGATCCATCGTGGTCTCGGCCAGCTGGTCGGCGTCCATCTCGCCCAGGCCCTTGTAGCGCTGGATCGGCTCCTTGATCCGCTTGCCCTTCTTCAGCAGCTCGGCGACCGTGCGGCGCATCTCGTTGTCCGAGTACGTGTAGATGTACTCGTTCTTCGCCCGGCCCGCGCCGATCACCTCGATCCGGTGCAGCGGCGGGACGGCGGCGTAGACCCGCCCGGCCTCCAGCATCGGCCGCATGTACCGGTGGAACAGCGTGAGCAGCAGGCAGCGGATGTGCGAGCCGTCGACATCGGCGTCGGCCATCAGGATCACCTTGCCGTAGCGCGCCTGGTCCAGGTCGAACGACCGGCCCGAGCCCGCGCCGACGACCTGGATGATGGCCGCGCACTCGGCGTTCTTCAGCATGTCGGCGATCGAGGACTTCTGGACGTTCAGGATCTTGCCGCGGATCGGCAGCAGCGCCTGGAACTCCGAGTTCCGCGCGGCCTTGGCCGAGCCCATCGCAGAGTCACCCTCGATGATGAACATCTCCGAGCGGTCCACGTCGTCCGAGCGGCAGTCGGCGAGCTTGGCCGGCAGCGCCGAGGTCTCCAGCGCGTTCTTGCGGCGCTGCGCCTCCTTGTGCTGGCGCGCGGTGATCCGGGTCCGGGCCGCGTTGGCGATCTTCTCCAGCACGCCGCGGGCCATCGGCTTGTCGTTGCGCTTGGCCGAGGTCAGGAACTCCTTGAACGCGTTGTCCACGACCCGGGCCACGATCCGGTTCGCCGCCGGGGTGCCCAGGACCTCCTTGGTCTGGCCCTCGAACTGCGGCTCGGCCAGCCGCACGGTGACCACCGCGGTCAGCCCCTCGAAGACGTCCTCGCGGATCACGTCGTCGTCGTTGACCTTCAGCAGCTTGGCCGCCCGCAGCTGCTCGTTCGCGGCCTTCAGCAGCCCCTTGCCGAAGCCGACCAGGTGGGTGCCGCCCTTGGGGGTGGCGATGATGTTCACGAACGAGCGGATCACGGTGTCGTACTCGGTGCCCCAGCGCAGCGCCACGTCCACGAACAGCTCGCGCTCGATGTCCGCCGGGGTCATGTGTCCCTGGTCGTCGAGCACCGGCACGGTCTCGGTGAACTTGCCGGAGCCGGTGAACCGCAGGGTGTCGGTGATCGGGCGGTCCGGGGACAGGAACTCCACGAACTCCGAGATGCCGCCGGCGTAGGAGAAGACCTCCTCGTCGCGCCCGCCCTCGCGCTCGTCGACGACGACGATGGTCAGCCCCGGCACCAGGAACGCGGTCTGCCGGGCCCGGGCGTGCAGGTCCTCCAGGACGAACTCGGCGTCCTTCAGGAAGATCTGCCGGTCCGGCCAGAACCGGGTCCGGGTCCCGGTCGGGGACGCGCCCTTGGCGCGCGAGACCTTGCCGACCTTGCGCAGCCCGGACTCGGCCTTGAACTTCGCCTCCGGGCCGTCGCCGTCGAACACCCCGGGGACGCCGCGCTGGAAGGAGATCGCGTGCACGCTGCCGGCGCGGTCGACCTCCATGTCCACCCGGGAGCTCAGGGCGTTCACCACCGAGGCGCCGACGCCGTGCAGGCCGCCGGAGGCGGCGTAGGAGCCGCCGCCGAACTTCCCGCCGGCGTGCAGCATCGTCATGACGACCTCGACGCCGCTGAGCCCGGTCTTGGGCTCCACGTCCACCGGGATGCCGCGGCCGGAGTCCCGTACCTCGGCCGAGCCGTCCTTGTGCAGGATGATCTCGATCTTGTCCCCGAACCCGGCCAGAGCCTCGTCGACCGAGTTGTCGATGATCTCCCACAGGCAGTGCATGAGACCGCGGCCGTCGTTCGAGCCGATGTACATGCCCGGTCGCTTGCGGACCGCGTCGAGTCCCTCGAGGACAAGGAGGTGCCGCGCGGTGTAGGAGCCGTCCTTGTCGGCGGACGGCGCGGGCCTGCCTTGCGCACTCACTTGCGGACCTACCTCTCCCTCGTCGGTCGCGAAGACCGACCTCAAGATCGACTCACGTCACTCGAACACAGTTTCGTATCAATGGTAGCGACGGCAGGGCCAGCGTACCGGCAGCTTCCCCCCGGCGAGTCCATGTGACCGGCGCAACACTCTGATGGGAGAAGCCTCACGCTTCGTGCCGGGACCGACACCGAACGTTGAGTTTCCTCATGGTTCGCACCCTTTCCGCGTACGCTCTGAGCGAACGTGACGCTTTCGACGCCGAATCACTAGCGCGGGAACACCGAACGCCTGCTTTGATGTTGTTCCGGGTACCACACAGAAAGCAGGTGCGACCGTGACCACTGCAGTACTGACCCCGACTGAGCCGCTCAAGGCCTCCGACCGTTGCGACCGCTGCGGTGCCGCTGCTTACGTGCGCGTCGTCCTGGGTGGCGGCGAGCTCCTCTTCTGCGCCCACCACGGCAAGAAGTACCAGGAGAGCCTGTCGAAGGTGGCTATCGAGATACACGACTTCACGGACAAGCTGACGCAGGCGGAGACCAAGACCGCCGTCGCCGCAGCTGAGGACGAGCGCTGAGCCACAGCGCCTGTTCTGCCGGGTTCGACCATGTAGACCTGCAACGGACCAACCGATAACGGCTACTGCTTGCGACAAGGCCCTGGCTTCCGATGGGAAGCCGGGGCCTTCGCTGTGAGCTGAGTCACACGACGGCGCATACGACGACATACGACGACACGCGATGGTGATCGCCCTGTGTAGTCGACCTCTCGCCGAATGTGACAGACGGAACACATCTCACATACTGAAAGTGCGGCCGCCCCTTCCGGGACGGCCGCACTTTCGGCGTTGCGGACCTTGCGGACCTTGCGGACCGAGGTGGCGCCGACGGACTCCTAGTCCAGGTAGTCCCGCAGCACCTGCGACCGCGACGGGTGCCGCAGCTTGGACATCGTCTTGCTCTCGATCTGCCGGATCCGCTCGCGCGTGACCCCGTAGACCTTGCCGATCTCGTCCAGCGTCTTGGGCTGGCCGTCGGTCAGCCCGAACCGCATGGACACCACGCCGGCCTCCCGCTCGCTGAGCGTGTCGAGCACCGAGTGCAGCTGTTCCTGCAGCAGCGTGAACGACACCGCGTCGGCCGGGACGACCGCCTCGGAGTCCTCGATGAGGTCGCCGAACTCGCTGTCGCCGTCCTCGCCGAGCGGGGTGTGCAGGGAGATCGGCTCCCGGCCGTACTTCTGGACCTCGACGACCTTCTCGGGCGTCATGTCCAGTTCCTTGGCCAGCTCCTCCGGGGTGGGCTCGCGCCCGAGGTCCTGGAGCATCTGGCGCTGCACGCGGGCCAGCTTGTTGATGACCTCGACCATGTGGACCGGGATGCGGATGGTCCGCGCCTGGTCGGCCATGGCGCGGGTGATGGCCTGACGGATCCACCACGTCGCGTAGGTCGAGAACTTGTAGCCCTTGGTGTAGTCGAACTTCTCGACCGCGCGGATCAGACCCAGGTTGCCCTCCTGGATCAGGTCCAGGAACAGCATGCCGCGGCCGGTGTAGCGCTTGGCCAGCGAGACCACCAGGCGGAGGTTCGCCTCCAGCAGGTGGTTCTTGGCCCGGCGGCCGTCCTCGGCGATGATGTCCAGCTCGCGCCGGAACTCCGGGGTCAGCGGCTCGCCGTCGTTCAGCTTCTCCTCGGCGAACAGGCCGGCCTCGATGCGCTTGGCGAGCTCGACCTCCTGCTCGGCGTTGAGCAGCGGGACCTTGCCGATCTGCTTGAGGTAGTCCTTCACCGGGTCCGCGGTGGCACCGGCGGAGGCGACCTGCTGGGCCGGGGCGTCGTCCTCGTCGTCGGAGAGGACGAAACCCTCTTCCTTGTCCGCGCCGGCGGCCCCTTCGGTCTCGGAGGCCTCCTCGCTCTCCTCGTCGACGGCGGCGACCTCCAGATCGGGGGCCTCCTCGTCGTCGAGCTCCAGCTCCAGGTCGACGTCTTCCTCAAGTTCGGCCTCGTCGCCGTCCTCGTCGCCGTCCTTCTTGCCGGACGCGGCCTTCTTGGCCGGGGCGGCCTTCTTCGCCGCGCCCTTCTTGGCCGGGCCGTTGCCGGTCTCGGCCTCGCCGTCGGCGGCCGCTGTTGTCTTCTTCGCCGCGGTCTTCTTCACCGCGGTCTTCTTGGCCGGGGCCTTGGCGGCCTCGGCGTCCGCGTCCTCGGACGCGCCGTTGGCGGTCGCGACGGCCGGGGCCGCGGGCTTGGCGACGGCCTTCTTGGCCGTGGTCGCCTTGGCCGCGGTGGCCGTGGTCGTCTTCTTGGCCGCCGTCTTGCTCGCCGCGGCGACGCGCTTGCGCGCGACCCCGGCGCTCTGCGCGGCGTTGACCGTCAGGTCGACGCCTTCCTCGTGCAGTACGGTGGTCAGGGCCCGCATGACGCTCTTGGCCTTGGCCATCGGGATGTCCGCCTCTTCAAAGGCTTGCCGCACCTCGTCTGCGGCAATGTGTCCCTGCGCCCTGCCCCGCTCGATGAGCGCCACGAGGTGGGCGGACTCGGCGATCTCGGCGGGCAGTGGACGGGAAGTGCTGGCCGACACGAAAACCCTCTCGCTACTGGATGGCAACCACCCGCTTCCGACGTGAGCCGGGATACAGCCCGCAAGGTACGCGGACCGTCTTGCTCTGTGTCGGGTTCGTGTGGAAGATTCCGATCGCGCCGCGGATCCGGCCGGTCGCACCCGGTCGTTCCGCATTGCACGCGACATAGCATTGTGGCACGCCGATGTATTCCCCGGGGACTGGATACCGGGTAATCGGCGGGCACCGCCTATTGAACGCCTCTCAGCGTCCCCCGAGGCGACGGTGCCCCGCACCACGAACCGACGTTCCGGTCACGCAACCGGCTGGCGTCGATCACCGGTTGTTCACTGTCCGCGCTGTCCGGGCAGCCCGTAGGCCGGAGTGTGCTCCTCAAGCTGAGCCGCGAGCATGGCACGCATCACACTGGCCGCCGCCGCACCGTCGCCGGCCGCGATCTCGTCGGCCAGCCGCTGGTGCGCCGCCGCGCCGGCGTCGCCCATCGGCCCGCAGGACCGGCGCCGCATCCCGGCGCTCTCAGCCGCCCCGGTCACCACCCGCGCCAGATGCTCCACCATCCGGTTCGGGCACTCGGCCACCAGCAGCGCGTGGAACTCGCCGTCGACCCTGGCGTAGCCGGGCTGGTCGCCGTTGGCGGCGGCCTGCTTCAGCAGCACGGCCAGCTCCGAGAGCCGGGCCGCGGCGGACTCCGAGAGCCGCCCCGAGGCCAGCTGCGCGGCCAGCGGCTCGAACGCGCAGCGCAGCTCGGCCAGCTCGCGGCACTGGTCCAGGCCCGCGACCCCGGCCGCACGCCACTCGATGACGTCCGGGTCCAGCAGGTTCCACTCCGGGACCGGGCGGATCCGGGTACCGACGTTCGGACGCGCGGTCACCATGCCCTTGGCCTCCAGCACCCGCAGCGACTCGCGGACCACGGTGCGCGAGACCTCGAAGCGGCGGCCGATCTCCTCGGGCACCAGCGGCCGGTCCGCGCCGAGCTCGCCGGCCACGATCATCCGGCCGAGCTGCTGGACCAGCTGGCCGTGCAGCCCGCGGGCCTGGGTCCCGGCGCGCAGGGACAGGTAGGAGTCGGTCATGGTGCCGCCGGCCGCGGCGGCCAGGGTGTTGGCGACGGGGGACGGTGCGGCGGGAAGGGTGTCGACGGGCGCGACGGTCCCGGTCATGTGTGTAGGAATGCTCATGTTGTTGTCGTCGGCCGCACCACCCGCGGACTTGAGGATTCTTAGCCGATAGTCGGGCCGATGTCACCCGTCGGAATGATCACCCGCAGGTCGGGGCATCGCCCGGACTCAAGGACGCGGACGTTTCCTCGTCGCGCGGCGGCCAGGCCGTCGAGTATGCGGATATTGAGTCTCCCGACGCCGTCGGCCCCTTTTCTCGTCAGCTTGACGATAAGAGGTCCGAGGGGCTACCGTCGCAGCGTCTCGCAACGCAGAGCTTCGAATTTCTTGGGGGAGAGAAATGGCGGACATCACCAAGCGGCTGTTCCTGAGCCACTTCCGCGGCAGCCCGACCAACCACGTGGTGCACCTGCGGCGCGGCAAGGTCGCGCACGAGGGCACCGGCCAGGCGTTCTGGTTCCGGCCGCTGAGCGCGGTCCTGGCCGAGGTCCCGGTCGACGACCGCGAACTGCCGATGCTGTTCCACGCGCGCACCAAGGACTTCCAGGACGTCGCGGTGCAGGCGTCGATGACGTACCGGTTCGTCGACCCGGCCGTGGCCACGCGCCGCCTGGACTTCGCCGTCGACCCGCTCACCGGCCAGTGGCGGGCCACCCCGCTGGAGCAGGTCGCGACGCTGCTCACGGAGCTGGCACAGCAGCACGCGCTGACCCTCGTCGCCACAATGGAGCTGGCCGAGACGCTCGCCTCGGGCACCGCCGCGGTCCAGGAGCGCGTGGCCGGCGGCCTGGCCGCGGACGAGCGGCTGGCCGAGACCGGCATCGGCGTGATCGGCGTCCGGGTGGTCGCGGTGAAGCCGGAGGCCGACGTGGAGCGCGCGCTGCGCACCCCCACCAGGGAGCTGATCCAGCAGGAGGCGGACCGCGCGGGCTTCGAGCGCCGGGCGCTGGCGGTCGAGCGCGAGCGCGCGATCACCGAGAACGAGCTGCAGAGCAAGATCGAGCTGGCCATGCGCGAGGAGAATCTGGTCGCGCAGGAGGGCCAGAACGCGCGGCGCCGGGCGACCGAGCAGGCGGCCGCGGCGCGGATCGCCGCCGAGGGCGACTCGGACCGGGCCCGGATCGCGGCCGAGGGCGAGGCGGAGCGCGCACGGATCGCCACCGCGTCGAACGCCGAGCGGGCCCGGATCGTCGCCGAAGCCGACGCAGACGCGCTGCGGACGCGTTCTTCGGCGAACGTCGAGGACCTGCGGGCCGTGGGTGCGGCGCAGGCGGAGAACGAGGCGGCGAAGCTGGCGGCGTACGCGGGACTGGATCGCAATGTGCTGTTCACGCTGGCGCTGCGCGAGTTCGCCGGACAGCTGCCGGAGATCGGGACGGTGAACCTGACGCCGGACGTGGTGACCGGGCTGCTGTCGAAGCTGGCGAACGGGGCGGGCGGGGCCTCCCAGGGCGCGGGGTCCTGAGCGATGTCCGTGGCGCCGCGGGTGGTCGTCGTGCACCGGCACAGCGAGCGGGACGAGATCGTCGCCGAGCAGGGCACGTGGGGGCAGGCGGAGTTCGTGCAGAAGCGGCGCGGGGTGTCGCTGTCCTCGGTGAAGAAGCGGCACGAGATGCTGAGCGGCGCGGTACAGGCGGTCTCCGCGACGATCCCGAAGGAGTGGCGCCGCGGGACGGTCGAGCGGGCCGACCTGCCGCGGTTCCTGTTCGAGCCGGAGGACGTCGTGGTGGTGGTCGGCCAGGACGGCCTGGTCGCCAACACCGCGAAGTACCTGGACGGCCAGCCGGTGATCGGGATCGACCCCGATCCGGGGCGGAACGTGGGGGTGCTGGTGCGGCACTCCCCCAGGGACTTCGAGTCCTTGCTCGCGGGGATCAGCGCGGGCCGGGCGCAGGTCGAGGCGCGCACGATGGTCTCGGCCGCGACCGACGACGGGGAATCGCTGCTGGCGCTGAACGAGGTGTACCTCGGGCACTCCGGGCACCAGTCCGCGCGGTACCTGCTGAGCACTCCGGGGGGTGAGGAGGAGCACCACTCGTCGTCGGGGCTGCTCGTGGGGTCCGGCACGGGGGCGACGGGCTGGCTGCTGTCGATCGCCCGGCAGCGGGCGCGGCAGATCGCGCTGCCGGGGCCGACCGATCCGGAGCTGGGGTGGTTCGTGCGGGAGGCGTGGCCGTCGCCGACAACGGGGGCTTCGCTGACGGAGGGGCTGCTTCCGGACGGCGCGGAGCTGACGGTGCGGATCGAGGGCGAGTCGCTGGTGGTGTTCGGGGACGGGATCGAGGCCGACCGGCTGTCTTTGGGGTGGGGGCAGACGGTGCGGATCCGGGCGGCGGAGCGGCAGTTGCGGTTGGTGGTATAGACAGGATCGGACGGGGCACCCTGAGGAGTGAGTGTTCTGATCGGGGGTGGGACGGCCATGAAGCACTCGGAACAGCTCGCGCTGGCGGGGTTCCTGGCGTTCGTCGCGGGGATCGTGTGGAACGTGCACTATTCGCTGCTCGCGCTGGCCGCTCCCGCGCACACCTATGACGGGCCGTTGATGATCGGCGGGTTCATCGCGGCCGCCGGGGTGATCGCGACGGTCGTGGGCTTGCGCGGACATCACAGCGGTCGGTGAAGGCAGACTGGGAACGTGCTTCTCGACGGGATCGGCAAGCGGTACCGCATCGGCGGGCCGTGGGTGCTGCGTGACGTGCGGCTGGAGTTGCGGCCGGGGCGGGTCGTGCGGATCCAGGGACACAACGGCAGCGGGAAGTCGACGCTGCTGCGGGTGATCGCGGGGATCGCGGAGCCGTCCAGCGGCCGGGTGAGCGGACGTCCGTCGACCGGGTACGTACCGGAGCGGTTCCCGCCCGTGCTGCCGTTCACGGCCGGGCAGTACCTGCGGCACCACGCGCGGATGCGGGGCGTCGCGGCGTCGCAGGGCACGCAGTGGCTGGAGCGGTTCGGAGCGGCGCAGTTCGCCGGGACCGCGATGAAGGAGCTGTCGAAGGGGACGTCGCAGAAGATCGCGGTGACGCAGGCGCTGCTCGGCGATCCGGAGCTGCTGGTGCTGGACGAGGCGTGGACGGGGCTGGACGTCGCGGCCCGCGACGAGCTGGCGGCGGTGGTGCGGGAGCGGGCCTGGGGCGGGGCGTGCGTGGTGTTCGTGGACCACGATGCGGCGCGGCTGGCGGACGCCACGGACGAGCGGTGGGTGGTGCGGGACGGGGCGCTGCATGCGGCCGACCAGGAGTTCGCGGGCGGGGCCGCTGCCACGTCCCGGCTGGTGGCGATCGAGGTGGCCGGGGTAGTGGCAGAGATCTCGCTCCCGCCAGCGGCCGCGATCACTTCTGAGCGCGACGGCCTACACCGGATCGTGGTCGATGATGCGCTCTCGGACGAGGTCCTGAGGCATCTCCTGGCCCTCGGACCGGAGGTACACATCGTCGCTGTATCGCAGGCCCCCGCTCAGATCCGCGCGAAGCAGGCCTCCTGATGCCGGCGCTGATCCGCTACTACGTCGCACTCCTCCTGCGCTCCGGCCGCTGGCTCCCCGCGACGATCTTCTATGCGGCGATCGTCAGCGTCGGAACACAGGGCTCGGCGAAGGTCGGCGAAGCACTCGGCTACGCCGGCGCGGGCCTGGTCCCGTCGGTGGCCTGGCTGACGCGCGCCGCCCTGACCGCCGAGCCCGAGGCCGCGCGGCACTGCGTGGCCGCAGCCGTGGGCCCGCGCCGCCCGCACATCGCGGCCCTGGCGGCAGCAGCGATCGTCGGCTTCGTCCTGGCAGCCGGCGGCGCGGCGGGGATGCTGGCCGCGGTCGGCAGCATCCACCCCACGACCGCACTGACCGCGGGCCTGCTCACGATGGCGACCTGCGTCGTGGCCGGCAGCGCGGTCGGCGCCCTGTGCAACCCGCCGCTCCTGGTACGCGCGACCTGGGCCATCCCCATCGCTGGCATCCTGGCCATCACGGTGCTGGTGGCCGCCGGCTCGCCAGTGAACGCCGCCATCCGCGGAATCACCCCCAGCGACCAGGCCCCCCGGCTGCCGCTGCTGCCGGCGGTGTTGGTGATCGCCGCCACCGCAGTGTGCTGGACGATGTCGACATATGTGGCCGCCCGCAAAGAGTTCCACGTCGGCGAGGCAGACTAAGGCCGACTGCGGCGGACTGAGGCGCCCGCCGCCGAGTCCGGCCAGCGCGCTCCAGCCGCAGCTCAGCTCACGCTCCAGCGACTGTTCGCCCCGCATCGCCCCGCACCGCATCGCGCCGCGCCGCACCGCCGCTCCAGCTCCGGCTCGCGCTCCGGCAGCCGCCGCATCCCCGGGGCCTGCTCGCGCCGCGCCGCCAGACCCGCCCCGCCCCTAAGGCCGCGCCCCGACCCTCCGAATCACCCGAGCCGCCAGCCGGCACCCGGCCGCCAGGGCCTCCTCCGGATCCTCGTCCCGCATCCACGCCGCCAGGTACCCCGCGGCGAACGCGTCGCCGGCGCCGGTCGTGTCGACCAGTTCCCCCGGCGCCAGCTGCTCCGCCGGGACTCGGATCGTGCGGTCGAACAGCGCGTCGTGCCGGACCACGCCGTCCGCGCCGAGCTTGACCACCACCTGGTCGCACAGCTCTGTCAGCGCCCGGGTGGCCGCCACCGGGTCGTCGTCGATGCCGGTCAGGACCGCCGCCTCGTCACGGTTGGCGATCAGCATGAAGGGGTCGCCGATCCAGTCCAGGAAGCAGTCCGGTCCCACCGCGGCCAGCGGGCCCGCCGAGGCGACGTCCACCGAGGTCGTCATCCCGCGGCGGCGCGCCAGGTCCAGGGCCGCGACGCCGGCCGCGCGGGTCGAGGGGTTCAGGATCGTGTAGCCCGACAGGTGCAGGTGGCGGCCTGGGAGGAACTCGTCCTTCGGCAGGTCCATCGGGGTCAGGGCGCTGTTCGCGCCGGAGTCCGGGACCATCGTGCGCTCGCCGGTCGGGTCGACCAGCACCACCACCGTGCCGGTCGGCCGCGACGGGTCCACCTTCAGCATCGTGCGGACGCCGCACGCGTGCAGCGCCGCCGCCGCCTCGCGGCCCGGCAGGTCGTCGCCGACGCAGCCCACGAACAGCGCCTCGGCGCCGGTGGCGGCGAGCCAGCACGCCGTGTTGGCCGCCGACCCCCCGCCGCGCATCGAGATGCTGCCCGGGCTGTCGGAGGCGGCGACCAGCGGCCCGTCCAGCCGCGCCAGGACGTCCACCATCAGGTCCCCGATCACCAGGATCGGCGCCGTCCCGGCCGCGGGCGTCCGTGGCACAGGCGGCATCGGCGGCACAGGTGGCATCAGGGCTGCGCTATTGGTTCGGCGCGGCGTCGATGATCTCCGCCGCGATCCGGGTGGCGAGCTCGGCGTTGCGCTTCACCAGCAGCACGTTCGCCCGCAGCGACTCCCCGCCGGTCTCCCGGTGGAAGAACTCCAGCAGGAACGGCGTGACGTCCTTGCCGCTGATCCCGTCCTTCTCCGCCGCCGCCAGCGCGTCGTTCAGGATCCGGTCGTGCAGCACCGGGTCCAGCTGGTCCTCGACCGGGATCGGGTTGGCGATCAGCACGCCGCTGGACACCGCCGGCCACGCCAGCTGCCAGTGCTGCAGCACCGCGTCGGCGATCTCCTCGGCGAAGTCGAAACTCCACTCCAGCGCGTGGCCGGAGTCGGCGAGGTAGAAGCCGGGGAACTGGGTCGTCCGGTAGCCGAAGACCGGCACGTTCAGGGTCTCCAGCCGCTCCAGCGTCGCCGGCACGTCCAGGATCGACTTCACCCCGGCGCACACCACCGCCATCGGGATCCGCGACAGCGCAGTCAGGTCGGCGGACTCGTCCCAGCTGTCCCGGGCGTGGCGGTGCACGCCGCCGAGGCCGCCGGTGGCGAAGACGTCGATATCGGCCTGAGCCGCCAGAGACGCGGTCGCCGCGACAGTGGTGGCGCCGTGCAGGCCCTTGGCCGCGGCGACGCCGAGGTCGCGCACGCCGAGCTTGACCACGTCGTCGGACTCCGCGATCAGCCGCAGTTCCTCGTCGAACAAACCGACGCAGGGCTTGCCATCGATCACCGCGATGGTGGCCGGCACGCCGCCGTGATCCCGCACGGTCTGCTCGATCTCCCGCGCCACCCGCAGGTTGTCCGGACGCGGCAGCCCGTGGCTGATGATCGTCGACTCCAGCGCCACCACCGGGGTGTCCGACTCCAGCGCTTCGATCACCTCGGGGTGGATCCGGAGCCCCTCGCCGTCCGCTGTCACTTCTGCCTCCTGGGCATAAAAGTCATCCCGGTTACGCTGATGCGCACACTACTGAAGATCGTAGAGGGAGCCGGAGGCAGGTTGTGAACGACGAGGTCACGGTGGTCGACAACCAGGAGCGCAAGCGTTACGAAGCGCGCGTCAACGGCGCGCTCGCGGGCGTCCTGGCGTACTCCGTGCATGACGGAGTAGTCGTCATGCCGCACACCGTGGTGGAGCCGCAGTACGAAGGCCGCGGCTTCGGCGGACTGATGGCCGAGCGAGCGCTGGACGACGCGCGGGAGCACGGCCTGAAGGTGTCGCCGCAGTGTTGGTTCGTCGCCGCGTACATAGAGAAGAACCCTCAATACGCGGATCTGGTCGTCTCCCGCTGAGCGGGTTCAGACCGCCAGTGCGCGCGCGGCGATCTTCTCGATCTCCAGCCCGCGCGGCAGCGTCCCGAAGCTTCGGCCCCAGTCGCCGGCGAGCCGCGAGGCGACGAATGCGTCAGCGTTCTCGGTAGGCGCGTAGCGAAGCATCAGAGAGCCCTGCAGAAGCAACGCCATGCGCTCCACGAAGCGACGCGCGCCGGCCTCGTCCACCGAGGACAGCTCGTCCTGAAGCTCCTTGAAGGCCGCGTCGAAGCGCGCGTCGGTCCCGCGTGCCGCGCCGACCTCTGTGCAGAACGCATCCCACACTCCGTCTTCCCTACCCAGAGCGCGCAGAACGTCCAATGCGTTGACGTTCCCAGAGCCTTCCCAGATGGAGTTCAGCGGCGCTTCCCTATAGAGCCGCGGCATACCGGACTCCTCGACGTAGCCGTTCCCGCCAAGGCATTCCAGCGCCTCTGCCGCGAAGGGCGCACAGCGCTTGGTGACCCAGAACTTCGCCACGGCCAGGCCGATCCGGCGGAACTTGCGCGCCGCCTCGTCGGAGCCGGCGTCCGTGGCCGCCGCGAGGTGCAGCGAGGTGAGCGTCGCCGCCTCGGACTCCAGTGCGAGGTCAGCCAGCACGTTGCGCATCAGCGGCTGGTCGGCGAGCAGCTTGCCGAACGCCATCCGGTGCCGCGTGTGGTGCACCGCCTCGGCGAGCGCCGCGCGCATCAGCGAGGCGGAGCCGGTGACGCAGTCCAGCCGGGTCATGGCGACCATCTCGATGATGGTGGCCACGCCGCGGCCCTCGTCCCCGAGGCGCCAGGCGCGGGTGTTGTGGAATTCGACCTCTGAGGAGGCGTTCGCGCGGTTGCCCAGCTTGTCCTTCAGGCGCTGGAGGCGGAAGGAGTTGCGGGTCCCGTCGGGGAGGACGCGCGGGATCACGAAACACGACAGGCCGCCGGGGGCCTGGGCCAGGACGAGGAACACGTCGCACATCGGCGCGGAGGTGAACCACTTGTGGCCGATCAGCGTGTACTCGCGGTCGGAGCCGGAGACCGGGGTCGCGCGCGTGGTGTTCGCGCGGACGTCGGAGCCGCCCTGCTTCTCGGTCATGCCCATGCCGGCCAGGCAGCCGGCCTTGGTGGCGGGGTCGCGCAGGCCGAAGTCATAGCTCTTGGACGCCAGGCGCGGGGTCCACTCCGCGGCCAGCATCGGGTCGGCGGCCAGCGCCGGGACCGCCGCGTAGGTCATCGAGACCGGGCACAGGTGGCCGCCCTCGGTCTGGCCCCAGACCAGCATCTTGGCGGCGCGGGCGGTGTGCCGCAGGGTGCCGGCGTCCTCCAGCCAGGGGGCGGCGGCGATGCCGTGGCTGACCGCGACCGTCATCAGCTCGTGCCAGGCCGGATGGAACTCGACCTCGTCGATGCGGCGGCCGTAGCGGTCGTGGGTCCGCAGGATCGGGTGGTTCGCCTCGGCCAGGCGTCCCCATTCGCGGGCCTCGAAGGAGCCGGCCAGCGCGCCGAGCCCGGTCAGCTCCGTGTCGGTCGCCGAACCGCTGCCGAACAGCCTGGCCACGGCCGCGGCCAGCGCCGGGTCGGCGGTGTAGGCGTTGTACCCGGCCAGCGGCGGAACCTGGTTCAGGGGCTCGTCGGCGGGGCCGACGAGGGGGCCTTCGGGCATGAGCCGGTCATCTCCGTTTCGGCGTGATGCTGGTACTGCGTCGTGCTGCCGTTAACGTAGTACCCGATCCTAGTGTTCGCTACCCGTTAGTAACAACGACCCGATTGTCCGTTGACCTTTGTGAACCTCCCTGTCGGACCCAAGGACCCGCGCATGCGCCCAGTGCTCGACCTGCCCGCCGGCTCCGGCGCCACCCCCGACCCCGGCACCCTCGTGCCGGAACCCCGGGAGCAGCCGGACCTGCCGGAGCACGCCGAACCGCACCGTCACCTGGGGCCGCGCGAGCGCTTTCGCGCGCAGGCACAGAACTGGTGGCGCGTCACCAGGATCACCTTCTCCATCTGCATGCGCTACCGGATCACCGGCTTGGCCGCCGAGGCGGCGTTCTTCGCGCTGCTCTCGCTGCCGCCGCTGGTGATCGGGCTGGCCGGCACCCTGGGGTATCTGAACGGCTGGATCGGCGCCGCGCGGATCACCCAGATCAAGCACAACATCCTCGGCGCCGCCGGCACGATGCTGTCCCAGCCCGGCATCCTGAAGCTCGACGGACTGCTGACGAACCTGCTCGCCAACGGACACCCCGAGTTGATCTCCATAGGGTTCGTGCTGGCGCTGTGGGCCGGATCGCGCGCCATGAACGTGTACGTCGACACCATCACGATCGCCTACGGCCTGTCCGGCCGCCGCGGGATAGTGCGGACCCGCCTGCTGGCGTTCGGGTTGTACATGCTCGGCCTACTCCTGGGCACGGTCGCGCTCCCGCTGCTGGTACTCGGGCCGGACCTGCTGGTCAGCGCGTTCCCGCCGGTCACCGGGCTGATCCATGCCGTGTACTGGCCGCTGATGCTCACGGTGCTGGCGGCGTTCCTCAACACCCTGTACCACCTGGCCGTGCCGGTGCGGACACCCTGGTCGCAGGACCTGCCGGGCACGGTGCTGGCGTTGCTGTTGTTGATCGGCGGGTCGGCGTTGCTGCGGGACTGGGTCTCCAGCACGTTCGCCGACACCGATCCGACCAACTCGCTGTATGGAGGGCTCGCCGCGTCCGTGGCGATCCTCGTCTGGCTGTACATGACGGCGCTGGCCGTACTGCTCGGGGCGGCGCTCAACGCGGCTGTGGAACAAGTGTGGCCCTCGCGGCGGTTGTGGCTTGCGAGGCTGGCACTGCGCCAGCGGGTTGCCGCTCAGAGGGACGTCGACACTCCCGGTCCGGAAGGGTTTCCTACGGACGACTGAGCTGGCAGAAAACCTTGCGACAACGTGTCGCAGCCGTACGTACCATGAAGCGATCTTCCGGGATTTCGGTAGATACCGGGACAGGCGATGGACCTGGAACCCGGTCGACAAGAACCGGACAGAACAGTGAAAGCTGGGACAGCATACGTGTCAACCGCAGCTCCGATGGGCTCACAGCGGCTCCGGGCGCTGGGCTGGACGGAGGGCCACGAGAAGGCCTTCGCGGTCCTGCAGGAAGCAGCCGGCGCCGACCTCATACCGGCGTTGGTCACGGAAGCCGGTGAAGGCGGATGTACGGCCGAATCCGGCACCGGCACGCTCAGAGCCACCTACGGCCCCAATCTGCTGCTATCGATGGCGGCGGACCCCCTCCGACGACCCCTCACCGACGACTGGATCGCCGTCCGCCGCTGGCCGGACGGACGCGCCACCGCGGAGGCCATCCTGAGCCGCCGCGTGACCCTGATGCGCCAGGAACCCTCCCGATAGCGCCGCGGCCTCGCCGCAGAGCCCCGGACTCCTGGCGGACTTCCAGGACTTTTCCCCGCGCCATAGCGGACAATCCCACCCTTACCAGACCGGACTTCCACCGGACTTCAACGTTCCGCGACGCCACCGGAGCCTAAGGTAATCGCTTGCGCTGGGTATGCATTCCGTGACGTTGGGGTCACGGAGCCGGCGGAAGGCTTTGGGGGCGCGAGATATGGTGCGGCAGGCAGCGGCGAGCAGCACCGCGAGTACCGAGGGTGCCGGGAGCAGCGGAAACACCGAGAGTGCCGGGAGCGGCGGAAGTACCGGACGTGCCGGGAGTACCGACCTGGACCCGGCACGCGTCCCGGCGCTGATCCGGGAGAGCTTCACACTGGTCGCCGACTGCGCGGACCAGGTCCTGTCGCACTTCTACGCGCTGCTCTTCACCGAGGACCCGGCGCTGCGGGACATGTTCCCGCCGATGATGGACGCGCAGCGCGACCGCCTGTTCCAGGCCCTGGTGCACATAGTCGGCCAGGCCGAACACCCTGACGGCCTGGCCGACTATCTCAGGGACCTGGGCCGCGACCACCGCAAGTACGGTGCGCGGCCGGAACACTATGACGTGGTCTGGCGGTGTCTCATATCAGCGTTGAAACGCTATGCGGGCGCCGCGTGGACCCCTGACATGGACGCCGCCTGGCTGGCGGCCTACCAGCTCGTCGCCGGGACGATGATCGAGGCCGCGGAACAGGACGCGAAGCTGACGCCGGCGTGGTGGAGCGCGCGGGTGGTCGGGCACGAGCTGCGTACTTCCGACATCGCCGTGATCACGCTGGCGCCGGACGCGCCTTATGCGTTCCGCGCAGGGCAGTACTTATCGCTGGAGACACAGCGTTGGCCGCGGGTGTGGCGGCACTTCTCGATCGCGAACGCCCCTCGGCACGACAACACTTTGACTTTGCACGTGCGCGCCATCCCCGCGGGGTGGGTGTCGACGGCACTGGTGAGCCACACGAAGGTCGGCGACGTCGTCCGGCTGGGACCGCCGTCCGGGACGATGCTGTGCAACTCGCAGTCGATGCGGGACCTGCTGTGCATCGCCGGGGGGACGGGACTGGCGCCGATCAAGGCGATGGTCGAGGACATGGCGACGTGGAACACGACGCGACAGGTGCGGTTGTTCTACGGGGCGCGCCATGACGACGAGCTGTACGACTTGGCAGAGCTCGAACGGCTGGCGTACCGGCGACGCTGGCTGTCGGTGGTATCGGCGGTGTCGCACGACCCGCGGTACCCCGGGGAGCGCGGGATGCTGCCCGACGTGGTGGCGCGCTATGGGGAGTTCTTCGAGCACTGGGCCGGGCACGACGTGTACGTGTCGGGGTCCGTGCCAATGGTGCGGGCGACGATCGCGCGGCTGCAGGAGTTGAACATCCCGCTGGCGAGCATTCGGTTCGACGCGTACGGCGGGATGGACGAGCTGTGGCAGCCGGGCGCGGGGCAGGGCGTGCCGATGCCTCCTACGGCCCCGGCGGGGCCGGGGACGGGCGTGGAGGCGCCTCTGGATGTCGGGGAGCCCGAGGTTTCTGGCAGGTCCTCCGTCGGGTCCGCGGTCGGGTCCTGGGCGGGTTCGCGAAACGGCTGGCGGAAGGACGGCGGTTGGCGGGCCGGGGTGTCCGGGCAGGTGCGGGCTGCGGAGACGCTTGACGAGTGGCTGCTTTCGCAGGCTTCTTAGGGGTCCGCTTTCCTTTGCGCGCCTATACCTCTACGCAGCTGTACCTCTGCGCGGCTATGCCCTATGCGTCGAAGTCAAGTTCCACCGCCGACGTCAGGGGCCGGGACTGGCAGGCCAGGACGAACCCCTCCGCCTTCTCCTCCGGCTCCAGGGCGTAGTCGTGGGCCATCGCGACCTCGCCCTGGACGATCTTCGCGCGGCAGGTGCCGCAGACGCCGCCGGTGCAGGAGTAGGGCGTGTCCGGGCGGGCCTTGAGGAGGGCGGCGAGGACGGAGTCGTCGTCCTTCGACATGGCCAGCTGGGTACGACGGCCGCCGAGGGTGACAGTCACGTCGACGTCGCCCTCGTCCAGGACCTTGGCGGTCTCGGCGTAGGCGGCCGGCGGCGGGGCGTCCTCGGCGTGGAAGAGCTCGAAGTGCACGTGCCCGCGCGTCACGCCCCGCTCGGCCAGCACCTCCTTGGCGGTGTCGACCATGGCCATCGGCCCGCAGAGGTAGTAGTGCGCCTCAGGGCCCGGAGACGCCGCGGCCAGCAACTGCGGCAGCCGCTCGGCGTCGATCCGCCCGGTCAGCAGCGCCGCCTCGCGCGGCTCGCGGGAGAGCACGTGCAGCACCATCAGCCGTTCGCCGTAGCGATCCTTGAGATCGGCGAGCTCCTCCAGGAACATGACAGAGGCGGCAGTGCGATTGCCGTAGATCAGAGTGAAGCGATCCCCGCGAGCCAACGCGACCTCGGCCATGGCCAAGACCGGCGTCACCCCGCTCCCGGCGACGATACCGACGTGCTCAGAGCCCTCCTGCAAGACGAAACGCCCCGCCGGCGGCAGCACGTCCACGAGGTCCCCGACCCCGAGCTTGCCGGCCGCGATCTCCCCGAAGCCCCCGGGCCCGAGCTCCTTGACCGCGATGCTCAGCGTCGCCACCCCATCGCCCCACGGCGCAGCACACAGCGAATAGGCACGCCGAGCCTCGACCCCGCCGAGCTCCACCCGCACCGTCACATGCTGCCCCGGCACGAAGCGGAACCCGTCCCGCTCCCCCGAGGGCACCTCGAACACGACGCGCACGGCGTCATCAGTGAGCCGGTCCAGGCCGACGACAGGAAGGAAGGTCACAGCGCTCTCACAAGGGACTAGATCAAGGGACTAGATCACAGGGGCTTGATAGCCCCGAACGGCTCCCCGCACGCCCGACAGGCGCGCAGGGACTGGCACGGCGTGCTGCCGAACGCGCTGAGCTCGCGCGTGTCGGCGCTGCCGCAGCGGGGGCAGGCGGGGGCAGCAGAGACGGGACGTCGCCCGATCGTCACGGCGACGGGGCCGCCGGCGTGCCGGGCGGCGCCGCTCGGCGGGGCGATGCCGTGCTCGGCGAGCTTGCGGCGGCCGGCGTCGCTGATCCAGTCGGTACTCCAGGGGGGTGACATCGCTGTGCGGGTGCGCACCTCGATGTCGGGTGCGCCAGATTCGCGGAGGCGGTCCGCGACCGCTGCGCGGACGTCGGTGGCGATGACTTCAGTGGCTGGGCAGCCCACGAACGTCGGGGTGATGCGCACCTCGACCGCGCCGTCGGCGGCAAGCGCGATGCCGCGGATGATGCCCAGGTCACCGAGGGTCACCACGGGGAGTTCCGGGTCCGGGACCGACGAGGCAGCGGCTTCCAGCGCCGCCAGGTCGAGCGCCACGTACTCCTCGACAACCGTCATCTTCGCCACCTCCATCTTGTTCTCGCGTCTTGCTTGTTCTCGCGTGTTGCTTGTTCTCGTGTCCTAGTTCCGCCGCTTACCAGCTAGCCCCGGGGTACTGCCGGTGCAGCGCCTGCATCTCGCCCAGCAGCAGCCCGAAACCCTCGCTGTGCCGTCCGGTGCGCCCGCCGCGCGGCTGCCAGCCGTCGGCCGGCATCGTCAGCGTCGCGGCGTCGACCACGCCGGCGACCGAGGCCTCCCACGCGGGCCGCAGCGTGCGCGGGTCGACCGCGACGCCGGATTCCACCAGCGCCGAGGCGATCGGGTCCGCGAAGAACAGCTCCGCGGTGTACGGCCAGAGCTGCTCCAGCCCGGCCTGCATGCGGCGGTGGCTCTCCTCGGTTCCGTCGCCGAGGCGCAGCGTCCACTGCACCGCGTGGTCGCGGTGGTACGCGACCTCCTTCACCGCCTTCGCCGCCAGCGCGGAGAGTTCCGGGTCCGTCGAATCGCACAGAGCCGCGTACAGCTCGCTCTGGTACGTCGCGAAGTACAGCTGCCGCGCGATCGTCGCCGCGAAGTCGCCGTTGGGCTGCTCCACCAGCAGCACGTTGCGGAATTCCCGCTCTGTGCGCAGGAACGCCAGGTCGTCCTCAGAACGCCCTGCGCCCTCTAGAGAGCCCGCATACGTAAGCAGCGTCCGCGCCTGCCCCAAGAGATCCAGCGCGAGGTTCGCCAGTGCGACGTCCTCCTCCAGCTCCGGAGAATGTGCGCACCACTCCGACAGCCGGTGCGACAGGATCAGCGCGTCGTCGCCCAACTGGAGCGCGTACTGCGCAACCGACGCAGAGGACTCTGTAGAAGTCTCTGTAGAGGTAGTCACAGGTTCTTCACGCCCTCCGGAACCCGGTAGAACGTCGGATGCCGATAGACCTTGTCCGCAGCCGGGTCGAAGAAGGGCTCCTTCTCGTCCGGCGAGGACGCGGAAACCGAAGCTGCCGGGACGACCCAAATGGAGACCCCCTCGCCGCGCCGCGTATAGAGATCCCGCGCATTACGCAGCGCCATCTCCGCATCCGAGGCGTGCACGCTCCCGACGTGCTGATGCGACAGCCCACGCCGCCCGCGGATGAAGACCTCCCACAGAGGCAGACCGCTACTCACGCCGCCACGTCCCTCTCACTGTCACTGTGCTTGGCCGCATAAGCCAAAGCCGCCTGCCGAACCCACTCGCCGTCCTCATGCGCCTGCACCCGCGCCGCCACGCGCTGCCGGTTGCACGGCCCGTTGCCGGCGAGGATCTCCTGGAACTCCGTCCAGTCGATCACGCCGAAGTCGTAGTGCCCCCGCTCCTCGTTCCACCGCAGGTCCGGGTCCGGGATCGTCAACCCCAGCGCCTCGGCCTGCGGGACGCTGATGTCGACGAAGCGCTGCCGCAGCTCGTCGTTGGAGTGCCGCTTGATGCGCCAGGCCATGGACTGCGCGGAGTGCGAGGACTCGGCGTCCGGCGGCCCGAACATCATCAGCGACGGCCACCACCAGCGGTCCAGCGCGTCCTGCGCCATGGCGTGCTGCTCGGGCGTGCCGTGGGCCAGGTCGTTGAGCAGCTCGAAGCCCTGCCGCTGGTGGAAGGACTCCTCCTTGCAGATGCGCACCATCGCCCGCGCGTACGGACCATAGGAGCAGCGCTGGAGCGGGATCTGGTTGATGATCGCCGCGCCGTCCACCAGCCACCCGACGGCGCCGATGTCGGCCCAGGTCAGCGTGGGGTAGTTGAAGATCGAGGAGTACTTCTGACGCCCGTTGTGCAGCGCGTCGAGCAGGTCGGCACGGTCCACGCCCAGCGTCTCGGCCGCCGCGTAGAGGTAGAGCCCGTGCCCGGCCTCGTCCTGCACCTTCGCCAACAGGATCGCCTTACGCCGCAGCGACGGCGCACGCGTGATCCAGTTCCCCTCCGGCTGCATCCCGATGATCTCGGAGTGCGCGTGCTGCGCGATCTGGCGCACCAGCGTCTTGCGGTAAGCCTCCGGCATCCAGTCCCGCGGCTCGATCCGCTCGTCGGCGGCGATCAGCCCGTCGAAGCGCTCCTGCAGCGCCGACGTGTCCAGCGGCTCCGTCACGGCATCCACCTCTCAACCGACCGAACGTTCGGTTCCATCGTCCCGCCGGGACGGCGGCGGTGTCAACCAGGTCAACCGGGGAGACACCGAAATCACAGGAACCCGGCGCACCCCGCTGTGATGATGGGGCCATGTCCCGAACGCCGCAGCAGATCTTCCAGAGCTACATCTACGCCGGCGCCATGACCCGGAACCCCGACGCCCTCGCCGAGAACTTCACCGAGGACGGCGTCTACGAAGCGCCCCTCGTGCCCGCCGGCGCCGCCTTCCCGCGGAGGCTGGTAGGCCGCGAGGAGATCCGCGACGGAATGGCGGCGTACTACGAACGGCTGCCGAAGGACGACCGCTCCCCCAATTTCGAGAAGTCCGGATTCGTCCTGCACACCACCGCCGATCCCGACGTGTTCATCGCCGAGATCGACATGGTTTTCGACAGCGGGGAAGGCTCGAACGAGCAAGACACTGTCGTCTCTCTCGTGCAGATCTTCCGCATCCGTGATGGCAAGATCGCCCAGGTGCGCGACTACTTCACGCCAGATCTGGTGAGCTGAAGAAAACAAAAGGAAATCGGCGCCGACCAAGCCGGCGCCGACCACGAACAATCACCGAACCCGAAATCTCAATCCACCCGGGTAAGCACCCGAGCCCCGTCCTCGGTAATCGCGATCGTGTGCTCCGAATGCGACCCGCGCGAGCCGTCCTGAAACCGCAGCGTCCAGCCGTCCGGGTCGGTGAAGATCTCGCTCGACGTCGCCGACCACCACGGCTCCAGCGCCAGCGTCAGCCCCGGACGCAGCACCAGGCCGCGGCCCGGGCGGCCGGCGTTCGCGACGTGCGGGTCCTCGTGCATCGTGTGGCCGAGGCCGTGGCCGCCGAACTGCATGTTGACCGGGTAGCCGTACTCCGTCGCGACCGCCTGGATCGCCGCCGAGATGTCGCCGAGCTTGGCGCCCGGGTTCGCGGCGGCGATGCCCGCCTCCAGCGCGACGCCGGTGGACTCCACCAGACGGACGTCCTCCGGGCGGGGCGTGCCGACGATCACCGTGCGGGCCGAGTCCGCGACCCAGCCGTCGATCGAGACCGCGAAGTCCAGGGTCAGCACGTCGCTGTCGCGCAGCGTGTACTTGTGCGGCAAGCCGTGCAGGACCGCGTCGTTGACCGACAGGCAGATGACATTGCGGAACGGGCCGCGGCCGAACGAGGGCGCGTAGTCCCAGTAGCAGGACACCGCGCCGCGTTCCTTGATCCGGCGCCGCGCGCGCTGCTCCAGGTCCATCAGGTTCACGCCGGGGCGGGCCAGCTCGGCGAGCTCGGCCAGGGTCTCGCCCACGAACCGGCCGGTGACCGCCATCTTCTCGATCTCCTGCGGCGTCTTCAGCTCGATCACCGGGTCTTCTCCGTCCGTTCGGGATGCTCGTCCACCGTCGTCCGCCCCGGCGCACCCTGCGCGCGCCAGAGCTGCTCGCCCTCGTCGTCCAGCTCGCCGGTCGGCGCCAGGCCGATCCGTTCGGCCACCCGGGCCGAGGCCGTGTGCCCAGGATGGATGTTCGCGCCGATCTCCGCCACGCCGCACTCCCGCAGCCACGCCACCAGCGCCGACGCCGCCTCGACCGCGTACCCGCGGCCCTGCCACGCCGCGCCGACGACCCAGGCCACGTCCGCGTGCCGGCCGCCGTCGGTCACCGTCGCCTGCACGGTGCCGACCGCCACGCCGTCTTCGGCGCGCCGCGCGATCCAGTTCACCCACTCTTGCGAACCGTCTGGAGAATGCCCCACGGCCAAGCGCGCGTAACGCGCCCTCAGAGCTTCCAAGGTTGGCGGCTCTCCGCCGATGAACGTATAGAGCTCCGGGGCGCCGAGCACCCCGACCATCTCCTCTGCGTCGCATTCTGTTAAGGGTTTCAGCACCAGACGTGCTGTCGTCATCGGCTCTCTAAACACGCTTGCATGCTATGCGCGGTATCCGATGACACCGTTCCAGCGGCAGTCCCGCAGTTTGTAATAATCCCCGGACGACTCCGGCGGCCCTGACGCCGAACGCGATCGTGCCAGGCCACAACAGACCACACCCTGATACCCGCAAACGTTTCGACCGCTCGTTCCGGTTGCCGCCGTATCCATATCGTTACCCACCTGTGACGAGGTGAGTTGACAGTCCCACACCGCTAGAGGATGCTTTGTTTCCGTTAGGACACCTCGTTCGGTGAGGCGTCTTCACGGACAAAGGCCACTGATCCCATCGGTCGAGAGACCCTCCGGATCAGGACAGATCTCCTCGGATTAAGGGGTGATCCCAAGTGGCTGCGCAGCTGACGCTACGCCGTGAAGTGCCGAAGCTCTGACGAGAGAGGTGGCCGGGACTCGTCTTGGCCTTGCCGTGATTCGGCGGGGCGATCGGGACTCTCCCGGGCTGACCTCCCCGAGGTGTCGAGTAGGACCGGTCCGCCCCCTCGGGCGGAACCGCGCGAGACACAGGCGCCGCGGCGCCGCGGCGGGCAGGGAGGTGGTAGCGATGAAACCTGGTAGTAGGTCGGGCCACGATCGGCCCCGCATCGCGCACGACCCAGCCCACCGTCCTTCCCTCGGCGCGCGTTAACCGCATCAGTTCCCTGCCACCACCCGGCCGCACCGGGGCCCCGGCCCCACCGCTTCCGGCGGGGTGGACGCGTGCCTCCCGACCAGCCGCTCCTACTCGGCAACAGGGGGTGTTCCATGACCACGGCCACGCTGAACAGCGAAGCCCGCGACACGCACCGTCACGGCGCAGTCCTAGACGACGCGCACGTCGGCGACATCAAGGGTGCGTTCGGCACCATCAAGCTCGGCGACCACGACACCCGCCCGGGCCTGTCGGCCAAGCTCAAGACCCTGCTGGCGATCGTCGGCCCGGGGCTGATCGTGATGGTCGGCGACAACGACGCCGGCGCCTTCGCCACGTACGGCCAGGCCGGCCACGACTACGGCACGAAGCTGCTGTGGACGCTGTTGCTGCTGGTCCCGGTCCTGTACGTGAACCAGGAGATGGTGCTGCGCCTGGGCGCGGTCACCGGCGTCGGCCACGCCCGCCTGATCTTCGAGCGGTTCGGGAAGTTCTGGGGCGCGTTCAGCGTCATCGACCTGTTCATCCTCAATGCCCTGACGCTGGTCACCGAGTTCATCGGGATCACGCTGGCGACCAGCTACCTCGGGCTGCCAAAGGTACCCTCCGTCGTCATGGCCGCGCTGATCATCGTGGCGGCCGCGATGAGCGGCTCGTTCCAGCGGTTCGAGCGGATCGCGCTGACCCTGTGCGTGGGCTCGCTGCTGCTGATCCCGATCTCGATCATGGCGCACCCGAGCGCGGGGGCGATGACGCACGGCTTCATCACCCCGGTGCTGCCCGGCGGCTCGGGCCAGATGGCCACCGTGATGCTGGTCGTGATCGGCATCGTGGGCACCACGGTCGCGCCCTGGCAGCTGTTCTTCCAGCAGAGCTACGTCATCGACAAGCGCATCACCCCGCGCTTCATGAAGTACGAGAAGGCCGACCTGGGCATCGGCATCGTCGTGGTCGTGGTCGGCGCGGCGGCGACCATCGGCCTGGGCGCGGTGGCGGCGGCGCACCTGGCCGGGTCGTACACCGACGCCGCCGACGTGGCCCGCGGTCTCACGGTCTACGGCGGCCGGGTCCTCGGCGACATGTTCGCCGTGGCGCTGCTGGACGCCTCGATCATCGGCGCCTTCGCGGTCTCGCTGTCCACCGCCTACGCGATGGGCGACTGCCTGAAGATCAACCACTCGCTGCACCGCGGTGTGAAGCAGGCCAAGGGCTTCTACGCGGTCTACGCCGGGATCATCGCCTTCGCCGCGGTGATCGTGCTGGTGGCCAGCGACCACGTGCAGGGCGTGCTGACGGTCGGCGTGCAGGCCCTGGCCGGCGTGCTGCTGCCCTCGGCGTCGGTGTACCTGCTGCTGCTGTGCGTGGACAAGGAAGTCCTCGGACCCTGGGTCAACAACCGCAAGACCACGGTCTTCACCGGCACGGTGATCGCCGTCCTGGTGGCGCTGTCGCTGGTGCTGACCGGCTCGGTGCTGGACCAGAACATCACCGCCGGACAGATCGAGGCGATCCTCGGCGGGTGCGGAGTCGTCGCGCTGGGGTTCGGCGCGTGGATGGGTGTCAAGGCCCTGCGGGTGCGGCGCGCCCCGGACTACGTCGCCGAGGTCATCGACCGCTCGGGCCGCGACGAGTGGCGGACGCCGCCGCTGGAGCACCTCGGCCAGGTCCGGTTCTCGGTCGGCACCCGGATCGGGCTGACCGTGCTGCGGGGGTACCTCGCGGTGGCGACCGTACTGGTGGCGGTCAAGCTGGTCTCGATGATGCTCGGGCACTGATTCACCCGAGAACCGGAACCAGACGAACCTACCGCCGCTCCATGTACGCCTCTTCGAGGTCCAGCTGGTGCAGCACCCGGCGATACACGTCGTCGTTGATCTCCCGCAGGTCCCGCAGATGCTCGATCGCCGCGCGCTCGGCGTCCAGCATCGACCGCCGCGCGTCCTCGACCGCCGCCGCGCTGGCGCTCGGCCCGCCGGACGCGACCTGCATGGCGTACTTCTTGGCCTTGTCGCCGCGCCACCGCGCCTGGTCGCGCATGCGGTCCACGGCCGGGTCCGGCAGCATGGCCTCCAACTCGTCCAGCCGCGCCAGCCCGGCGTTGGCCGCCGTCCCCATCGCGCTGCAGTACGCGAACGCGTCCTCCTTCACCTCCTCCGTGGCCTCGACGCCGAGCCGGCGGATCAGCGGCGGCAGGGTCAGGCCCTGCACGATGAGCGTCGCCAGCACCACGAACAACGTCAGGAACTGGACCAGTTCACGGTCCGGAAGCGGCCCGCCGTGGTTGTCGGTCAACGGGATCGCGGCCGCCGCGGCCAGCGAGACCACACCGCGCATCCCGGCCCAGCCGACCACGAACAGGATCCTCGGCGTCCGCGTCTGAGGTGGTGGAGGCGCGAGCGGCGCGTTGCGGCGCAGATGTCGGACCAGGAAGCCGCCGATGTAGCCGAACGTGTAAACCCCGCCGAACCGCGCCAGCACCACGATCGTGAAGGCTGCCAGTCCATAGCCGATCAGCTGCCAGGCCCCCCAGTTGTCCACGTCGCGCAGGATCGGGATCAGCTGGAGGCCGATCAAGGCGAAGACCGTGGCTTCCAAGATCTCGACGATCACGTCCCACAACGCGGTGTCCAGCATCCGCGTCGCGTATCCCGCGCGGACCCGGCGGTGGCCGAGGTAGAGACCGAGGATGACGACGCCCATGACACCGGAGACGTGCACCGCCTCGGCCGTGATGTAGACGACGAAGGGCAGTATCAGCGAGATCGCGCTCTCGGCGCGCGGATCGCGCATCCGGAAACGGATCGGGTCCCACACCATCGCCACCACCGCGCCGATCACGATGCCCCCGGCGGCGGAGAGCACGAACCGCCCGACCGCGTCGAAGACCGTGACGGTCTCCCCCACCGCGGCGGCCAGCGCGATCCGGAACGCGGTCAGCGCGGTGGCGTCGTTGAACAGCCCCTCGCCGACCAGCACGTCGACGGTCCGGCGCGGCAGTCCCAAGCGTTTCGCGATGGAGATCGCCGCGACCGTATCGGGTGGACCGAGCACCGCCCCCAGCACGAACGCCACCGGCAGCGGCATCCCCGGGATCAGCCAGTGCATCGCGAACCCGGTGAGCAGCGTTGTGACCAGCACCATCGCCACCGACAGGATCAGCACCGCCGACCAGTTCTCGCGCAGGGACGGCACCGACGTCTCCACGGCCGCCTGGTACAGCAGCGGGGGCAGCAGGATCATCAGCACGAACTCGGGTTCGAGGTCGTAGTCCGGGATGAACGGGGCGATCGACACCAGCAGCCCGACGACGACCAGCACGAGCGGACCGCTGAGGTCGAAACGCCGGGCGAGCGCGGACACCACGACGGAGAAGAACGGGACGCCCAGCAGGAAAAGGAGGTGTTGAGCCGTCATGACACCTGATCATCCCATGACAGACGGGTCGAACGGGGCGGCCGGGGACGGATCAGCCGCGAGCCGTACGCCACACCTCCTCCGGCACGGCCTCCGCGAGCGCCACCAACATGTTGAGACAGGTCTCCACCCAGTGCGGCTTCACCTTGCCCTTGCCCCAGGTCAGCAACCTGGTTCCCTCGATCCGCCAGGAGAAGTCCGGCCAGGACGCGATCAGCCGGAGCACCTTCGGGTCCAGGATGTCGGCGGCCAGCTGATCACTCGCGGCGGTGACCAGATAGCGCTGATCGAAGGCGGGATCGCCGCGGAGGAACTCCGGCGCGCCGGCCAGGATGCCGGGGCCGGTGTTCTTGTTCTCTCGGGACGCGCGCGCCACGACTTCCAGCGCGGGCAACGGCGCGGGCAGATCGTCGACGCAGGCGGCCCAGTAGTGGTGGGTGTCGTCGCCGTCGCTACCCGGGGTCTTGTATTCGTAGTCGATCACGAGGACCGCGCGGCCATTGTGCCGTCCGCGCAACACGATCCGCGCGACGCGGCCGTGCCCGGAGGCGAACGGCCGTCCGCCGAACGTACCCGGCAGCCGCCGGTCGTTCTTGGCCAGGTCCCAGCGCTTGACGGCGGCCATCGCGACCAGCGCCCGCCGGCGCCGGACGTTGGCGACGATCCCGGCAGCCATGATGACCACCAGGAAACCTATGAAGATCAGCAGAGGCACACCCACGGGGTCATGCCTACCACCGCGGCGCGGATGCCGTCATCCGCGCCGTGGTGGGGATTTCCCGGCGCTGCTGACCTGTGTGTGGGTGTCGGTGGTGGGTGGGTGCGGTGCGGTTTGTTTGTGGGCTGACGGTCAAGGGCGTTTTTTGACGGCTTCGCGCGGGTTTAAGAAGGATCCGCTGGGTGGCGCAGTTCGGTGGTGTGCCTGGCGTGGTGTTGGCGGCTGGCGGTGTTCGTGTCCACGACCGCGCACAGGTCTGAGGGATCCCAACCCCCCGCGTCGGCGGCGGTTTGAGTGTTGGTCGCCGAGTCCCGGATCCCTCCTGTGGTGTGGACGGGGTCCACTCGGCAGGCACAGGTGGCGGTGAGCCATCGAGCCGGAGGTGCGGGAACCCTTCCCACAGGCGGGGTTGTCCCGGGTTCCCCGGACAAGGCGACCACAAGCAGCGTCCGCCGGCACACAGCGCGACCCCCCTCCCCGGAGCGAGTGCCGCTCGCCGCGCAGGCGCCGCCGGAGGCCCTGCTTTTGACTTCAGGCGCCCACCACGCTCGACGATCGCCGCCCACGCAACGTGTGCGCAGTGACCCGGACCGGTGCGCGGTCGTGCACACGGACAACCGCCGGCCGCCAACGCCACGCCAGGCACACCACCGAACTGCGCCACCCAGCGGATCCTTCTTAAACCCGCGCGAAGCCGTCAAAAAACGCCCTTGACTGTCAACCCACAAACAAACCGCACCACCACACCCCAGCCACCCACACCCACACATCAAGCAGGAGCGCCAGTTTTCCCGGCGGTCAGCGCGTGCCGTTGCAGTAGTACGCGGTCCCGTTGAAGTACTGGTTGTCCCAGAAGTACAGGTCCGCCCACGTCTGCGGACCGGCGACGCCGTCCACGGTCAGCTTCGGGTAAGGCGGCGTGCCACCCGGCGAGTGCACGGTCGGGGAGTTGTTGCAGCCCTGGAATGCGGTCATCGCCGACTGCGTGGCCGAGCCCCAGGAGCCGTCGATCACCAGCGGCTTGATGCCCAGCTCGGACTTCTTGAGGAGGCACTGGAGTTCCTTGACCGCGTTGACGTTGCCCGAGCCCTCCTTGATGGTGGGCATCTGCGAGGCCGGCAGGTCCAGGTACGTGCAGTCGCTGGACGGCGCGGCCGCGGTGCTCGGCTTCGGCGGTGCGGCGGTGGTGGTGACCGGGGTGTTCGGCTTGGAACCGGTGGGCGCCGGGGCGCCGGGGGCCGAGGTCGCCGGGCCGCCCGGGTGGGTCGACGTGACCGGGTGGCCGCCGGGCGTCGTGGTGGTGCCGCCGTTCGAGGTGCTGGTCTGGCCCTGCTGGCCGCCGGTCGTGGAGCCGGAGGCCACGGTCGAGGAGGTCGGGGAGCCCTGGAGATTCGCACCCTGCGCGCCGTTGCTCGACGGGCCCGCGGCCATGCTGTCGCCGTCGGGCTTGCCGCCGCCGTTGGCGAAGACCGCCGAGCCGTCGCCGCCGCCGCTGGAGCTGCCGGTCACCGAGGCCCCGGCGCCGGCCAGGGACGTCTTGTCGTGCTTCGAGGTGTCGCGGCTCATATAGGCCACCGTGCCGCCGATGCCGACCACGGCCACCACGGCCAGGACCGAGACGAGCAGGGTCCTGCGGTTGCGGCCGGGTCCCCCGGGGCCGCCGTCACCGGGGCCGTAGCCGTTGGGGCCGTATCCGCCGGGTCCCTCCGGCCCGCCGGACAGCGGCACTCCGTAAGGCGACATCATCGACGGCGGCGCAGGCTGCCCGGGGTCCTGCGGCGACGACGACTGCGGCGCGAGATACGGCGGTTGGGCCGGGTCCTGCCCCGGCCCGAACGGCGGCTGCGCGCCACCGGCGGCACCGGACGATGACTGGGGCGTCCCCCAAGGTGAGTGGTGATCGGGCGAGCTCATGGTCGGTCATCGTATCTTCGGCGCCCGCGGGACCGGTCCCCGGCTCGGCAAAGTGCGGGTAAAACCACCCTCGCGGCACGCCCATCACGCATGAACCTCGACAAACGTGTTGTGGCCGGACGTCCCGGGGCGGGATCATCGAGGACATGACGCTGCCCCGCCAGCGCCCTCAGGGGCCTGCCACGCGACCGGCCCCAGACCCCGACGACAAGACCAAGGAGACACCGGGCAAGGAGACACCGGCGAAGGAGACACCGACCCAGGACAAGCACCCGGCGACCGACAAGCGCCCGGTGGGCGATCCCGGGGACCGGCTGCCCTTCCGGGTGACCATCGACGACTCCGACACCCCCTACGACGTCGTGGACGCGCTGCTGCTGACGCCGTTCACCACCGGCCTGCAGCCGCACGCCCGCCACGCCCGGCTGGACGCGCTGCGCGAAGACGCGACCCTGGTCCCGGCCGAGGGCGAGGTCCTGCGCTCGGTGGTGGAGGACAAGCGCGAGTCCTGCCTGACCGCCGGCCCCGGCTGGACCGCGCGCTCGGTGCGCTGGTCCAGCGGCGGCGGCGAGGTCACCGTGGTCGCCGAGACCCCCGAGCTGGCCACCAAGATCCTCGACCAGGCCACCGACGGCGTGGCGGCCGAGGAGGAGCCGGAAGAGGAGAAGGTCTCGGTCGGCTTCTGGTACGCCGCTCCGCAGCGCGGCCCCTACCGCACGGTGCGCACCATCACGGCCGAGCCGTGGGAAGTCGTCCGCAAGAACTACGCCGCCTCGGCCGCCACCGCGATGGACAAGCTGATGGCGGTCCGCCGCACCGAGGCCGCCGGCCGCATGATCCTGCTGCACGGCGCCCCGGGCACCGGCAAGACCACGGCTCTGCGCACCCTGGCCCGCGAGTGGCGCGACTGGTGCCAGGTCGACTACGTCCTGGACCCCGACGCGCTGTTCTCCTCCCCCGGCTACCTCATGGAGGTGGCGATGGGAGTGGAGTACCACGGGCACGGCGAGGACGAGGAGAACCGCCGCCGCTGGCGCCTGCTGCTGCTCGAAGACTGCGACGAGCTGATCCGCGGCGAGGCCAAGGCCACCAGCGGCCAGGCCCTGTCCCGGCTGCTGAACCTCACCGACGGCCTGCTCGGCCAGGGCCGCGACGTGCTGGTCGCGATCACCACGAACGAGAATCTGGCAAGCCTGCACCCGGCGGTGATAAGGCCGGGGCGCTGCCTGGCGCAGATCGAGGTCGGCCCGCTCCCCCGCACCGAGGCCCTGGCCTGGCTGGAGCGCGAGGGGACGGACCCGGCGCGGGTCACCGCGGCGCGCCTGGGGCGCGGCGGGGGCGGCGGCGGGACGGCGATCGGCGGGCTGACGCTGGCCGAGCTGATCGCGGCGCGGGACGGGAGCGAGCCGGTCGCGTCCACCGGGGACGACACGGGGACGGGGTTGTACCTGTAGGCGCCTCTGGTCGCCGCAGGTCGCAGCCAGTCGCCCGCCGGTCGCCGCTAGTCGCCGCCGGTCGCTGCTAGCTGCTAGCTGCTAGCTGCCTGAGCTCGGCACGGACGCCGGCGTGGGGTTCCACTCCCGCCCCACGAACACCTTCCCGTCGTAGCCGTAGTGCGCTTCCAGCAGCGGCACGACGGTGCCGGGGTCGGAGGTGTAGATCGCGATCGTGCCGTCGTTCTCCAGCGCGGTGCCGAACGTCACGCCCCGGCTCTTCCAGTAGGCCGTGTCCTGGTCCATCCGGTGCCCCAGGAACCACTGCTCGGAAGCGTCCAGGACGCTGTCGCGGAACACCACGCTGAACGGGTACGCGGCCTGGGTCGCGTCGTGTTCCAGCGTCGAGTCGATGCCCGGCTTGCGATAGACGAGGATCGGGTTGTTGTCGGAGATGAGAAGGACTCCCATGTAGGCGTTGTCGTGGCCGTCCTGCAGCGCGTTGGCCACGCGTTCGGCGGCCTGCTGCTTCGGCGAGTTGGTCCAGGGCTGGACGACCAGCGTCGTCGAGGGCTGCGACGGTGGCGGTAGGACGGGCCGCGAGGTCGGCGACGAACGCGAGGGCGACGACGGGAGCGGTGCCGGGGGCGTCGAGGGCGTCCCGGCCGCGGCGACGGCGTTGCCGACGTCGGCGGTTCCGGGCCGGTGACCGCCCCACCCGGCCAGCGGCGCGACCGCCAACACGCAGCCCGCGACCACGGCGATCGCGCCGACGCCGCCGAACGTCCGAGCCCGCGCGCGCCGGCGTGCGGCGCCGGCCAGCGCGCGGTCACCGAGCGCCACGGTGGTCGGGAAGTCGGGCAGTGCGGTCACGAGCAGGGCGCGGACCAGCTCGTCCTCGGACCGTCCGGGTTCGTCTTCGGGCAGGTCGCGCTCGTCCTCGAAGTCGTTCTCAGAAGTCATACCGAGACCTCCTGGGCTCGCTGGGTTCGGGACAGCCGGGTGCGCAGGGTGGCGAGCGCCTTCGAGCTCTGGCTCTTCACGGTGCCGTTGCTGCAGCCCAGCAGCGCCGCGGTCTCGGCCTCGGACATGTCGAGGTAGTAGCGCAGCATGACGACGGCGCGCTGCCGCGGCGGGAGCGAGCGGAGCGCCGCGGCGAGCACGGAGCGGTCGTCCACGGCCTCGAATCCCCCGTCGGAGGTCAGGATCCCGTTCGCCGGCTCCCACGACGTGCGCCCCGCCGCCGGCCCCGGGAGGTGGCCCGAGGGCACCTCGCCGTGCCACTTCCGGCGCCACCAGGACGTGGCGGTGGTGACCATGGTCTTGCGCAGGTAGGCCTCGACCGCCCCGTCGCGCGCCAGCCGCTCCCACCGCGGCAGCACCTTGACCAGGGCCGTCTGCAGCAGGTCCTCGGCCAGATGCGCGTCTCCGGTCAGGAGCCACGCGGCGCGCAGCAGAGTTGACTGGCGCGCCGCGAGGAACTCCCGGAAACCGTCCGGTTCTCGCACCTTCGCCCCCCGTCGTTGTAGGGCGCCCGGGCGGGCGCCATCCCTGCTAACGCGGCGGGGCGGGGGCGGGGTTGCCCGGTTCTCTCAGGGGCCGTGCCTTTCAGGGCCGTGGCCTTCGGGGCCGTGCCGGACGAAGTTCGGCCGGACGTCCGCCTCGTCGTAGTACCGGTGGAACACCGCCGTGGCTCCGCCGGACAAGGGTGGCACGATCCACGACCACTCGGCCGGGCACACCCGTCCGGCGCGTTCCTCCTTGGCGACGTGTTTCAGGAACCGGTGCGCTTCGGTGTGGTGGTCGGTCATCGTGACGCCGGCTTGTTCGTAGGAGTGCAGTACCGCGACGTTGAGCTCGACCAGGGCCCGGTCGCGCCAGAGCGTGCGGTCGGTCGTGGTGTCCAGGCCGAGGTTGGCCGCGACGGCCGGGAGCAGGTCGTAGCGGTCGGCGTCGGCGAGGTTGCGGGAGCCGATCTCAGTGCCCATGTACCAGCCGTTGAACGGCGCGCAGGAGTAGTGCAGGCCGCCGACCTCCAGGCACATGTCGCTGATCGCGGGCACGGCGTGCCAGCGGATGCCCAGGTCGGCGAACCAGGGGTGGCGGGGGTGGGACAGCGGGATTTCCAGCACGCAGTCCTGCGGGAGCACGTGGACGTACGGCCGGTAGCCCTCCGCTTCGATCACGAGCGGGAGGATGTCGAAGGCGGTGCCGTGGCCGTACCAGCCGAGGGCGCGGACGCTGTCCGTCAGGGCGATGTTGCGCGGATCCCCGACGATGCTGGGCAGTGCGCGCGGCGCCGGGAGCGTCTTGCCGTGCTCTGGCGGGCCGCCGTCGTCGACGCGGTATCCGGCGTAGCGGATGAGCTGTTCGTTGCGGATGCGCGGGCCCGGACGGTCGGGGCGGTCCGGCGCGAAAACCGTGATGGTGGGCCGGATGCGGCCGTCGTTCGTGGCTTCGCGCAGGTGGCCCACGCACTCTTCGCCGATTCGCAGGGGCCTGTCGGTCGCGCGCCGGTCGCGCAGCCTGAGCGACTGCCAGTAGAGGCGGCCGATGCAGCGGGAGGAGTTGCGCCACGCGACTCGGGCGCCGTATTCGAGTTCGGCGAAGGTGTGGTCGTAGGTCGCGTCCGCGCGGATCGCGGCGGCCACCGCGCGGCAGCGGGCGGGGAGTTCGGCGGTGCGGTCCAGTTCGGTGTAGCACTGGTGCAGGAAACGTTCGGCCTCGTCGGAAAGCTCTTCGATGCTGGCTAGGCTGGATAATCGTTCGCCAGGGGACTTCTGGCGTATCGCATGACGGAACACGGGGATCCCCTCCGCTCGGCAGGCGAATGCAGAGCGTCATCGTATGTCTACAACTGGTGTGTGTACTACCGATTGCGAGGATCCAGCTCCGATGTGTACCTATCAGACGTTCAAGCTGGCGGTGACAGGCAGCGCCAAGGGCACTCCCGGGTGGATCCGCGTCACCGAGGCGAGCGTGTACTACGACCATCCGGTGCACGCCATGGACGAGCACACGCTGAACATCGACCTGCGCAATCCCGAGCGCGGGCCGTCGGCGCGGATCGCGGTGGAGCTGACCGCGCAGGCGGCTTATGACCTGGCGCAAGCCATTCTCACGGCGTTGGAGAGCGTGCCGGAGGGCATGCTCCCGGCGGGGGTGCGCGTGCGGGGTGCGGGGCTACTCACGGAGTCGTCGCAGGTCTAACGTCATAGACATGGCCACCGACGACGCACGGACCGATACCGGCAGTGTCTACGACTACGTGGTGGTCGGAGCCGGCTCCGCTGGTTCCGCGGTGGCCGCGCGGCTGTCGGAGGACCCGGGGTGCAGGGTGGCGTTGCTGGAGGCCGGGCCCGCGGATCGCAATCCGCTGATTCACATTCCGGCGGCGTTCTCCGAGCTGTTCGAGAGCAAGCTGGACTGGGCGTACCGGACGGTGAACCAGCCACAGCTCGGCGGGCGGCGGATCTTCTGGCCGCGGGGGCGGATGCTCGGCGGGTCGTCGTCGATCAACGCGATGATGTGGGTGACCGGGTTCGCGGCGGACTACGAGGAGTGGGCCGCGGCTGCCGGCTCCGAGTGGGGGCCGGAGGCGGTCGCGGCCGCGCTGCGCCGGGTGGAGACTTTCACGGCCGCGCCGGACGGCACCGCCCACGGGGCGTCCGGGCCGGTGCGGGTGGAGCGGCAGCGTTCGCCGCATACGTTGACGGGGCGTTTTCTTGAGGCGTGCGCGGCGCTGGGGATGCCGGGCGTGCAGACGGCGGTGACGCAGCACGCGGGCCGCCGGTGGTCGGCGGCCGACGCGTATCTGAAGCCGGCACGCGCGCGCCCCAACCTGGTCGTGTACACGGGGGCACTGGCGACGCGGGTGCTGTTCCACGACCGCCGCGCCACCGGCGTGCGCTACCTGGACGGCCGACGGGTCGGCTCGCTGGCGGCGCGCCGCGAGGTGATCTTGTGCGGCGGCACGGTGAACACCCCGCAGCTGCTGATGCTCTCCGGCGTCGGGCCGGCGGAGCACCTGAAGCAGCGCGGCGTGAAGCTGGTGGCCGACCTCCCGGAGGTCGGCCGCAACCTTCGGGACCACCTGGCCGCGGGCATCGTGGTGAAGACGAAGAACGCCAAGTCGCTGATCAGCGGCCGCACCCCGGCCGGCTTCGCGCGCTACCTGGCGCGGCACGAGGGGCCACTGACGTCGAACGTCGGCGAGGCGTACCTGTTCACCAAGAGCGAGGAAGGCCTCGACCAGCCGGACATCGAGGTCCTGTTCGCCCCGGTGGCCTTCCTCGACGAGGGCCTGACCCGCCCGAAGGAGCACGGCTACACGATAAGCGCGGTACTGCAGAAGCCCCGCTCCCACGGCACCATCACCCTGTCCACCCTCGACCCCACCGCGGCCCCAAGAATCGACCCGGCCTACCTGACCGACCCCGACGGCCTGGACTACGCAACCCTGACCCGAGGCATGGCCCTCTGCGAGCAGATCGCGGCAACACCCCAACTAGCCCCCTTCGGCGACGGCTACATGCTCCTCCCCGGCATGTCCGGCCCGGAACTCCACGAGGCATCGATCCGCCGCTACGCCCAAACCCTCTACCACCCGGTCGGCACCTGCCGCATGGGCACCGACGCGACCTCGGTGGTCGACCCCCAGCTACGCGTCCGCGGCACCGAAGGCCTGCGCGTGGCGGACGCCTCAGTGATGCCGACGATCATCCGGGGTCACACGAACGCCCCGTCGATGGTGATCGGCGAGAAGGCCGCCGAACTGGTGAAGGATGCCCAGCGGACCGGGCGGCGGGGGTAGGGTGCAGGTTCGCACAGCACCAGCACCAGCACCAGCACCAGCACCAGCACCAGCACAGACTACGACCGCACAACCCGCGCATCGAGCAGCGACAACCGGCCCGCTAGCCAGCCGCGCACCAAAGTTGCGCGCCGCATCGCTGACTGGCCAGCATCCCGGTGACCTGCGACCCAAGCCCGCCCGCGACCGGATCGGCCAGCGAGGCTTAGCAGCCAGCCGGAGCTGCGCCCCGGAACCGCGCCACACCCTCGCAGCGCCGACCCGGCCCGGCAGCCGGCCAGATCCGCGCCCCAGATCCGGGCCGCACCACTCACCGGCCACGCTCGCCGCCGCAACGCGCCCTCGCAGCGCCGACCAGGCCCAGCAGCCAGCCAGATCCGCGCCCCGGATCCGCGCCGCACCCTGCAGCGCCGACCCGGCCCGGCAGCTAGCCACGCACCGGATCAGGCGCCGCACCTCCGATCGGCCGACATCCCGGTGACCTGCGCCCCAGCCCCGCCGCCAGCAGCCGGCCGCGCCCAAATCGCCTACCCCGCTGCCTTACCGGCCCGCATTCGGCGACCCGCACCTCCGGCGCGCCCGCAGCCCAGGCCGGCCCGCTCCCGCGCCGCACACCTGACCGGCCGCGGTCCCGGGCGCCAGCGCCTCCGACCTGCAAGTCGCTGCCAGCCCCGGCCCACGCGAGCCCCGCAGCGCGCGCCGCCCCATCCCCACCAGCCCCCGCGCCTCCCGACTGGCGCGTGCACCCACCCTGCCCGAGGCTGGGTCGTGGGGCGCGGCGGTGCGTGGCCGCCGGGCGGGCGCGGCCCGAGCGTCAGGAGCGCGCGTCATGGCAGGTTTCGACATCAATTCGCTGCTGAATCAGTTGATGGGGAAGCAGGGGCAGCAGGCTGCGCCGCAGGAGCAGCAGGCTGGTGAGCAGGGGCAGCAGCCCGCGCAGGCGATGGGTGCCGCGCCCGCCGGTGGCGCCGGTGGGCTTGGTGGGCTGCTCAGTAGTGGGATGCTGCAGAAGCTCGCGCCGATGATCGGTGGGTTGGTCGCCGGGGGCGGTCTGTCGAAGCTCATGGAGCAGTTGAAGGGTGGTGGGCTCGGGTCGCAGGCGAAGTCGTGGGTCAGCTCCGAGCAGCCGAATCAGCCGGTCAGCGGGGAGGAGATCACGCAGGCCCTCGGGCACGAGCAGATCGCGCAGGTCGCCAACACGCTCGGCATGAGTCACGAGGAGGCCGCGCAGACCATGGCGGCGACGCTGCCGCAGGTCGTCGATGCGATGACGCCGGAGGGCCACCTTCCCGAGGGCGCCACGGCTGCCACGGCCAGCTCGTCCGGCACAGCGAACGCGGCCGCTCCTCAAGCCGCTCAGCAGAGCGCCCAGCAGCCCGGATCGCAAGGTCAGAACCGCCCTCCGGCCGGTGGGACCTCCTAAGGACGCCCGCAGGGCAGTTGATCCGCCCGGGTGGGAGATCGCTACCATGCACACATGCGCGACATCGCAGTGTTCAGCGGAAGCGCCCATCCGACCCTGGCCGCGGAGATCTGCGCGCACCTGGAGACCTCACTGAACCCGGTGCGCACCATCCGCTTCGCCAACGACTGCCTGGAGGTCCAGCTCCAGGCCAACTGCCGCGAGCGCGACGTGTTCCTGGTCCAGCCGCTGGTCGCGCCGGTCCAGGAGCACCTGGTCGAGCTCCTGCTCATGTGCGACGCGGCCCGCGGCGCCTCGGCGGCGAGGATCACCGCCGTGGTGCCGCACTACTCGTACGCCCGCAGCGACAAGAAGGACGCCCCGCGCATCTCCATCGGGGGACGCCTGGTCGCCGACCTCATGGTGGCCGCCGGCGCCGACCGGGTGCTGGCCATGACGCTGCATTCCCCGCAGGTCCACGGCTTCTTCTCGGTCCCGGTCGACCACCTCAACGCGCTGCGTGAGCTGGCCAAGCACTTCCGCGACTACGACCTGTCCAACACCACCGTCGTCTCCCCCGACCTGGGCAACGCCAAGGAGGCCGCGGCCTTCGCGCGCCTGCTCGGCGTCCCGGTGGCGGCCGGCGCCAAGCAGCGCTTCGCCGGTGACACCGTCGCCATCAGCTCGGTGATCGGCGACGTGAAGGGCCGCGACGTCATCGTCCTCGACGACGAGATCGCCAAGGGCAGCACCGTCATGGAGCTCCTGGACCGGCTGCGCGACCTCGGCGCTCGCAGCGTGCGAGTGGCCTGCACGCACGGCCTGTTCGCCGCCGGCGCCCTCAAGCGCCTGTCCGACCAGCCCGACGTCGAGGAGATCGTCTGCACCAACACGGTGCCGATCCCCGCGACCGAGGAGTCGGACAAGCTCACCGTCCTGTCCATCGCCCCGGCACTGGCCGAGGCGATGCGACGGATCCACAACGGCGAATCGGTCAGCGCACTGTTCGAAGGGCTCTGAGAAGACGGCCCGGGGACCGGGAAAGCGGCGTCCTCATGACAAGTGCTCCCCGTAGAACTCGAAGATCCGCTCCCAAGCGTCCATGGCCGCCTCCGGCCGGTACGACACCCGGTTCACGTTGAAGAAAGCGTGCCCGGCGCCCTCATACGTCTTGAAGTCGTAAGTCTTCCCCAGCTTGTCCAACGCCGCTTCCAACCGCGCCGTCTCCTCCGGCGACGGATACCCGTCGTCCGCACCGAAGTTGCCGAGCAACGGACACGACAGCTCAGCCAGCCGCCCCTCCAGCGACGTCGCCCGCAGCCCCGTCGACTCCGGGCTGTCCACCATCACGAACGCCCCGTAGTTGTCGACGGCCGCCTGCAACTCCAGCCCACACGCCGCGAGCAGCGCCTGACGCCCGCCCGAGCAGTGCCCGATGACACCGATCTTGCCGTTCGCCGAAGACAGCGCACGCAGGTACTCCGCAGCCGTGCCGACATCAGCGATCAGCCGCTCGTCCGACACGCCGCCATCCGCGCGCACCGCAGCCGCAGCGTCCTCGTACGAGACCCCCGGCCCGCCCTCCCGGCTGTACAGGTTCGGGACCACCGCGTTGTACCCGTGCACCGCGAACGTCCGCGCGTACTCACGCGTCGCCTCGTCGTACCCGGGCAGGTGGTGGATCAGCACGATGCCGCCACGCGGCGCCTCGTCCTGCGGAATCGCCAGGTAGGCCTCGATATCAGCGCCGTCACCGGCGGGGTAGTGGACGGTCCCGGCCGAAATGGCATTCGTCATCGCGATCTGCATGCCGGACATAGTGGCACGCTCACATCGGAGACAGGACGTAGGCACGGACGGCGACCGTCACCGCACCGCCCGATCGGACCTCCCCGGCACGCTCGTGCCAGGCGTTCGGCCCCATCCCGATGACTTGCGCAACCTCAGCCGCCGACAAAGCGAGGGTCGCCCGGTACGTGTGCTCGGCCTCGACCGTGAACCGGTCCGCGAACTGCTCGCGCAGCCGCTCCGGCTTGCGGTCGTCGACCGCCATCAGGCCGTACTCGTCGATCAGCTCTCTGAGATGGTCCGGCTCGGGCACCACGACGATCGCCCGGCCGCCCGGGTGCAGCACCCGCCGCATCTCGCGCGGATTGCGCGGCGCGAAGACGTTGAGCAGCACCGACGCGGCCCGGCCACGCACCGGCAGCCCGGCCCACGCGTCCGCGACCACCGCGCCGATCCGCGGATGGGCCCGCGCGGCGAGGCGGGCGGCGTGCTTGGAGATGTCGAGCGCGATGCCCGGCCGGTCCACCGCCTTCAGGACCCGCGCGAGGTAGTAGCCGGTCCCCGCGCCGAGATCGAGCACACAGCTGTCGTCCGGCGCCACCGAAGCGCTATCAGCCGCCACCCCGGCGATCATCTCCGCGATCCCGTCATAGTGCCCGGCGCCGAGGAACGCCGCACGCTCCGCGACCATCTCCGCGGTGTCGGCGGTGCCAGCGGCTCCCCCACCTGCCAGCAGCGAGACATAGCCGTGCCGTGCGACGTCGAAGACGTGCCCCTCCTCACACACCAACCGCATCCCCGGAGAGCCCTCGACGATCAAGGCGGTGGCACAATGCGGGCAGGACAATGAGTCGACGACGTCCGAGATCACATCCCCAGTGTGACCGAATAGGTGCCGGAAACGGGAACAGGCGGAGGCACCCTCCTCGTTGATACACTTTAAACGCGATACAACGCGTCTTTGGGGCCGCTGCCGAGAGGGACTAGCCATGGCCATGAGAACGACGATCCGCCACGACGGTGACCACGCCCCGTCCGCCAAGCCGTTGATCCTACTCACCACGATCGCCGTGCTGCTTCTGGTAGCCGTGCCGATCTCGATCCTGGTGGCACTGTTCATGATCGTGTTCGGGCACGTGACCGGCGGCTTCGCCGTCATCGGGGTCACCGTGCTGGCCGCGATCCTGGCCGTGGTGGCCGCCGGCGCCAGCGGCTTCCGGCACCTGCAGAAGGTCGTCGAGCACAAGTCGTTCCGGGTGGTGCAGCTCGGGCAGCGCGACTACCACTACGAAGGCGACAACTGCGGGCACGACCACTCGAACGACGAGATCCGCATCATCTGAACCAGGACATCTGAATCCCGAAGACGCGTCGGACCTGGACGCGCCGTCCCCTCAGGCGCTCCAGGTCTGCCGTATCCACGCGTGCCGCGGGTCGTCGCTGAACGCCATCGAGCGCTCCGCCCCGCGGTCCCGGCCGGCCAGCACGTTCAGGTAGTACAAGTCGTAGCCCGGCATGGCCATCGACGGCCCGTGGTAACCGTACGGGATGAGCACGACGTCCCCGGCCCCGATCTCCCGCAGCACGTCGATGTCGCCGGCCGACGAGGAGTAGACGCGCTGGTACCCCGGACCGCCCTCGTAGTAGTAGATCTCCTCCTTGGCGCGCTCCCCGCCCTCGACGTCCTCGTCGTGCTTGTGCGGCGGCCAGGACGACCAGTTGCCGCCCGGCGTGATCACCTCCACCGCCAGCAGCCGGTCGGTCTCGAAGGACTCCGGCGCGCAGAAGTTGTTCAGCGTCCGCGCGGCCGATCCGGCTCCGCGCTGCTCCACCGGCACCGCCTCGCGCGCGCCGTACCGGAACGGCAGGTCCGCCTCGGCCCGCGCCGTGGGAATCGCGACGCGGCACGGTCCGTCGACCGCCGTCAGCCGCACCATGCCGCGCCGCGGAATGTAAGCGAAGTCGCTGGGCCCTGCGAAGACGTTCTCGCGTCCGTGCAGCAGGAATTCGTCGCTACCGCACCTGACTGTGCACGAACCGGCCAAAGGCAGGACTAACGCCTCATCCTCTGCGGTAAAGAACTGATATGAACCGCCGAACGTCGCGGTCTTCAGTCCCGCGTAGCGCCAACCCGCCGACTCGGGTGTGATGTCGATGGTGGTATCGCCGACCGATGTCATACCGCCTCCCGCTAGCTGCATAGCAGGACGGAGTTCGCCGGTCAACCTGTTGTCCGGACAAAGTGACCGCAGCATACTGACCCTCATGGGGATCCGACCGCGGATCGAGGTGGACCGCTCCTCCCCGATCCCGCTCTACTTCCAGGTCGCCGAACAGATCGCCGAGGCGATCCGCACCGGCGAGCTGGCGCCGGGCGACCAGCTGGACTCCGAGGTGCAGATCGCCGAGTCGCTGGGGCTGTCCCGGCCCACGGTGCGCCAGGCGATCGGCCACCTCGTGGACCGCGGCATGATCGTCCGGCGGCGCGGCGTGGGCACGCAGATCCTGCCGATGCCGGTCCGGCGCGAGATGGAGCTCACCAGCCTGCACGACGACCTGGCCCGCAGCGGCCGGGTCCCGGCGACGGACGTGCTGCTGCTGGCCCGGGTCCCGGCCGAGCCGGAGGCCGCCGCGGCGCTCGGGCTGCCGGCCGGCACGCCGGTGACGAAGGTGGTGCGGCTGCGCCGCTCGCAGGGCGAGCCGCTGGCGGTGATGCGGAACTGGCTGCCCGAGCCGGTACCGCCGTTGACCGTGGAGCTGCTGGAGACCCGGGGCCTGTACGAGGTGCTGCGCAAGGCGGGCATCCGCATCTGCGTGGCCCGGCAGCGGATCGGCGCGTGCACCGCCGACGCCGAGCAGGCGGCCCTGCTGGAGGAACGGCGCGGCGCGGCTCTGTTGACCATGGAGCGCACGGCTTTCGACGACGGCGGGCGGGCGGTGGAGTTCGGCAGCCACATCTACCGCGCCTCCCGCTACAGCTTGGAAGTCACAGTCACCGAGCACTGAGACCCCCGCGGAGGCACCGATGGGAGCACATTCCGCACAGTCCAGAAATCTTCGAACCCTGATGGCGATCGGCGCGGCGGCCGCCGTCCTCGTCGCCGGCTGTTCCAGTTCCTCCTCCGGCTCCGGCTCGAAGCCGGCCAACGTGAACTCCGCGAACCAGCCGAAGAACCCCACACTGGTGATCACCGCCAACGACATCGCCGGCGGCAAGAACAGCAACGAGGCGAACTGGATCCAGAAGACCCTGATCCCGGACTTCGTGAAATCCGAGGCGGCCAAGGGGATCACGGCGAACGTCACGTTCCGGCCCAACGGCGTCGACGACACCTCCTACAAGTCCAAGCTCGCCCTGGACCTGCAGTCCGGCACCGGCGACGACGTCTTCGCCCTGGACGGCATCTGGGTCGGCGAGTTCGCCGACGCCGGGTATCTCAAGCCTCTGACCGCGGTGGCCGGCTCCCAGGCCGACAGCTGGGACGGCTGGTCCCAGATCTCGCAGTCCGTCCAGGCCCTCGGTGAGTACCAGGGCCAGCGCTACGGCGTCCCGAACGGCACCGACGCCCGCGTCATCTTCTACAACAAGAAACTGTTCGCGCAGGCCGGACTGCCGGCCGACTGGCAGCCGACGAGCTGGCAGGACGTCTACGACGCCGCCGCCAAGCTGAAGGCCCTTCCGGGGGTCACGCCGGTGCAGTGGGACGGCGGCGTCCCGATGGGTGAGGCGACCACGATCCAGGGCTTCCTGCCGCTGCTGGCCGGGGCCGGCGGCTCGCTGTGGAGCAGCGGCAAGTGGATCCAGGCCGGCGCGGCCTTCAAGGCGGCCCTCGGCTTCTACCAGAAGATCTACGGCGGCGGATTCGGCGACCCGGTGCTCCAGGAGGACGCCAAGGGCCGCGACAAGTCGTTCACCGACTTCGCGGCGAACAAGATCGGCATCTACGCGGAGTCCGACTACATGTGGCGCTCTGTCGTGAATCCGAAGGGCGGCACGGCGCCGATGGCCGACCGCGACACCGCCGTCGGGTACGCGCTGATCCCGTCCGAGACCGCGGGTTCGGGCGTGAAGGGCCAGAGCTTCGTGTCCTACTCCGGCGGCTCCGATTGGTCGATCAACCCCAAGACCAAGTACCCGCAGGCCGCCTGGGACTTCCTGGCCTTCCTGAACTCCAAGGCCGAGACCGAGTCCCGGATCGGCGGCGCGGCGCTGATCACCGCGCGGACCGACGTCAACCAGGAAGTCCTGGCCAACGACCCGATGCTGAAGTTCGCCACCGAGAAGGTCCTGCCGGTCACCAACTTCCGACCCTCGCAGGCGGCGTACAACGACGTGTCGAACCTGGTCCAGAAGGCGGTCGCGGACGTGGTCGGGGGCAAGAGCCCGGCGGACGCCGCGGCGGCCTACGAGAAGGCGCTGGAGGCGCTCGTTGGCGCGAGCGACGTCGCCCCGGGTCCCTGAGGATCCCGCGGGGCTCGGCAGGGCGCGCGCGGCGGGGATCGCCGCGCCCGCCCTGCTCGTCGTCGCCGCGTTCCTCGTCTTCCCCGCGCTGTGGACCCTGTATCTGGGCACGACGAACTACCGGCTCACCGGCTTCGCCGCGCGCCATCCGCGCAGCGTCGGCCTGCAGAACTACACGAACGTCATCCAGGACCCCGAGTTCCACCACTCGCTGTGGCTGACGTTCGAATACGTCATCGTCTCGGCGGTGATCGGGCAGGCCGTGCTGGGCTTCACCATCGCGTGGCTGCTGCGCGACGCCACCGGCTGGTTCAAGCGGCTGATCGAGGCGCTGGTGCTGCTGGCCTGGATCCTGCCGAGCTCCGTGGTGGCCTTCCTGTGGGTGGCGATGCTGGACCGCGACGCCGGGACGCTGAACGCCCTGCTGCGCACCCCCGGCACGGCGTGGGCGATCGAGCACCCGATGGCCGTCATCATCGTGTTCAACATCTGGCGCGGCACCGCGTTCTCGATGCTGCTGTACAGCGCGGCGCTCACCGGCGTGCCGCCCTCGCAGCTGGCGACGGCGCGGATGTTCGGCGCGAACTCCTGGCAGCAGCTGCGCGACGTGGTCTTCCCGCACATCCGCGGCCACATCCTGACCAACCTGCTGCTGATCTCGCTGTGGACGTTCAACGACTTCACGCCGTACCAGATCACCGCCGGCGGCCCGAACGGGAAGTCGGAGATCCTGCCGGTGTACATCTACCAGACCGCGCTGTTCGACGGGCAGATGGGCCTGGGGGCCGCGATCTCGTTGCTGATGCTGGTGATCAATCTCGTCGTGGCGCTGGTGTACCTGCGGCTGCTGCGGGAGCGACGCCAGGAGCGGGTGGCGGCATGAAAGATCCGACCGTGCGCGCGGCCCTGGCGAAGATCGGCCGCTACACGTTCCTGTCGGTGCTGCTGGGCTTCTTCGCGCTGCCGATGCTGTGGCTGGCGTCGGCGCCGTTCAACGCGCACCCGACCCTGGACGTGAGCATAAGCTCGTTTACTCTTCACAACTTCTCGGTCCTGCTGAAGGATCCCTATGCGCTGCCGTCGCTGTGGAACTCTCTACTGCTGGCAGGGGGTACGGCTCTGCTGACAGTGGGGTTCGCAGCGGCGGCGGCGTACGCCCTGAGCCGGGTCCGGGTCCCGGGCCGCGACGGCATCCTCTACGCGCTCCTTCTGTTGTCCTCGATCGTGACCGGAACGGCAGCGATGGTGCCGCTGTTCCAGCTGGCGTTCAAACTGCATCTGATCGACTCCCGGGTCGGGGTGATCCTGGTGTTCACCGGCGGCCTGATCCCGGCGGCGATCTTCATCCTGAAGGACTTCACCGACAACACGCCGAAGTCCTACGAGGAGTCGGCCCGGGTGTTCGGCGCCTCGCCGTTCCAGATCATGCGGCACATCGTGCTGCCGATGATCCGGCCCGGCCTGGCCACGGTGACGGTCTGGGCCGTGGTGAACGTCTGGAGCAGCTTCCTGATCCCGTACATCCTGGTCCGGAACCCGGACAAGTACCCGGCCTCGGTGGTGCTCTACACCTTCTATACCGAGGGCGGCCAGCCGAACCTCGCGCTCATCTCGGCCTTCTCTCTGTTGTACTCGATTCCAGTCATCGTTTTGTACCTGTTCGTCAGCCATCGCTATGGTTTCCGGTTCCACGGCGGGATCAAACGGTAGGAGGAGACCCTTGGCCGAAATCAGAACCGTGGACCTGACCAAGACGTTCGCCGACGGCGGCGTCACGGCGCTGGACGCACTGAATCTCACGATCGAGGACGGGGAGTTCTTCGCGCTGCTGGGCCCGTCCGGCTGCGGGAAGACCACACTGCTGCGGACGCTGGCCGGACTGGAGACGCCGAGCAGCGGCGCGGTGCACATCGGCGAGACCGACGTGACCCGCACGCCGCCGGGCAAGCGCGGAGTGGCCATGGTGTTCCAGGACTACGCGCTCTTCCCGCACATGACCGTCACGGAGAACATTGCGTATCCCCTGCGGGTACGCGGGGTTCCCAAAGCCCGACAACGGGAAGCCGTCCTGGCCGCCGCCTCCGAGCTCGGTCTGACAGGCACCGAGACCACAGCGGGTTTGCTGGACCGACGCCCGGGCGCTTTGTCCGGCGGACAGCAACAAAGAGTGGCTTTGGCCCGGGCCACCGCGGCTGAGCCGTCCGTTTTTCTCTTTGACGAACCCCTGTCCAACCTTGATGCTCGTCTCAGGCTGGAGGCGCGGACGTTCCTCAAGCGGCTGCAACGCGAACTCGCCACCACCACGGTCTTCGTCACGCACGACCAGGCCGAGGCGCTGGCGCTCGCGGACCGCATCGCGGTCATGCAGTCCGGCCGTATCCGCCAGCTGGGAACACCGCGTGAGGTGTACCGCAGGCCGGCGAACACGTTTGTGGCTTCTTTCATCGGCTCCACGCCGATGAACCTGCTGGAGGGGGTAGTCCGTGACGGACGCGTTCTGGTCGCAGATTCCGAGATCGCGATGCCTGACGGGACCGGGGAGCGCCTGGCCGAACGCGCCGAGGTGGTCCTTGGCGCGCGCCCGGAGTACTTCCGCGTATCGGCGGATCCACGCGATGGGGCGTTTCGGGGCACGGTAGAGGTCGCCGAGAACCTCGGCAGCTCGCTGCTGCTGACGCTGGACGTCGCCGGCACCGCGGTGCAGGTCGTGGTCGCGGAAGAGGACGAGCCGGAACCCCAGGCCACTGTGTGGGCGTTGCCCCGCAAAGACCGGACTCTGCTCTACGCGGATGGGGAGTTGGTGGGCTGATGCGGCTGGACGGCGTGTGGTGGCTGGAGGACCGGCTGCGGCAACAGCTGCGGCCGGTCCCGTTCGAGGTGCCGCCCGGCGTCTCGGAGATCGAGGTCCGGCTGGAGTACGACCAGTCCGCCGGCGCGGTCCTGGACCTCGGCTGCGCCGGCCCCGAGGGCTTCCGCGGCTGGTCCGGCGGGGCCCGGGAGTCGTTCCGGATCGGGGTCGGGTCCTCGACGCCGGGCTATCTGGCCGGGGAGATCCTGCCCGGGGTCTGGCACGTGTGGCTGGGCCTGCACCGGGTTCCGCCCGAGGGCGTCCGGTACTCGCTGGAGATCACGTTCTCCGACAAGGCCGTGAAGGTCTCCAGGGACCTGGACTACCACCATGTCAGGGCCCTGGAACGACCGCCGGCCCGGGAGCTGCCGGCCGTCGGCGGCCGGCGCTGGTTCGCCGGCGACCTGCACGCGCACACCGAGCACAGCGACGGCAAGCTGACCGTCCGGGAGCTGGCCGGGCTGGCGGCGGAGGTCGGCCTGGACTTCCTGGCGGTCACCGATCACAACACGATCAGCCACTACCCCTTCCTGGAGAAGCAGTCCGAGGTCAGCGGCGTCACGCTGATCCCCGGCCAGGAGGTCACGACCGACCTCGGGCACGCGAACGTGTGGGGCTCGAAGGAGTGGATCGACTTCCGGCGCCCGGCTTCGCAGTGGATGAAGCAGGCCGAGAAGGCCGGCGCGCTGTTCTCCGTGAACCATCCGCTGGCCGGGGACTGCGCGTGGCGGCACCAGCTGACCACGCAGCCCTCCATCGCGGAGATCTGGCACTGGTCCTGGTTCGACCGGACCTGGGGCTGGCCGCTGGCCTGGATGAAACGGCATCCGGCGGCGATCATCCCGGTCGGCGGCAGCGACTTCCACGAGCCGGACGGCCTGCCGGCCTCCCTCGGCGAGCCCGTCACCTGGGTGCTGGCCGACGAGTGTGAGACCCCTGCGATCCTGTCCGGCATCGCCGCCGGCCGCACCGCGGTCTCGGCCACCCGGACCGGCCCGCTGGTGCTGCGCTGCGGCGACGAGGTGACGACGGTGGACGCCGACGGCCTGGTGCTGGTGCGGCCGGACGAGACCCGGGTGGTGGTGCGCGCGGACCGGTCGGGGCGGCAGTCGTTCCCGGCGTCGCAGACCGGGGTGTATCGGTTGGAGACGTGGCGCAACGAGGTGGTGGCGCTGTGCGCGTGACGGAGCCGCGACCACGACCGCAGCCGCAGCCGCCGGCCTGGGCAGTGAAGGTCGCGACGGCACCGGTGAACTTCGGGATCTACTCGGCCGAGAATCCCTTCATCAGCGCGGCGGAATACGCCCGGATCGCGGCGGACTGCGGGTATGAGGGTACTGATCTGGGGCCGCACGGCTACCTGGACGAGGTGCTGGCCGACGCCGACTCCGGCCCGCCGCTGGCCGGCGGCTGGCACGACCTGCGCTTCGGGCAGCAGGAGGGGTTCGCGGACGACTTGTCAGCGCTCGAAGACACCGCGCGACTGCTGCGCATCCGCAACCGGTACCCGGACATGAGCAGCTTCGCGCCGAAGCCGACGTTGGCGTGCCCGCCGTCCGAGCCGCTGGACGCCGCCGGGTGGGGGCTGCTGGTCCGGCAGGCGTACCGGGCCGCGTCGCGGTGCCGGGAGCACGGGCTGGAGCCGGTGTTCCACCACCATCTGGACACCAGTATCGAGACGCCGGACGACATCGACCGGCTGCTGGAGTTGACGGAGCTGGAGCTGTGCCTGGACACCGGGCATCTGCTCGCGGCCGGCGGGGATCCGCTGGCGACGCTGGCTCGGTGGGGGCATCGGGTGCGGCACGTGCATGTGAAGGACGCGCTGGCTGACGGGACGTTCTGTCGGCTCGGGGAGGGGCGGCTGGATCTGGGGGCGTTCCTGGACGCGTTGCGGGCGCTGGCTTATGAGGGGTGGATCGTGGTCGAGCAGGATGTGCCGGACCGCGGTCAGGATCTCGGGCGGATCATCGGGGACATGCGGCACAACCGTGCGGTGCTGGCCGGGTTGGGGGTGTGATGGCGGCTGGGGGTTTGTCTTCGGCGGCGGGTGGCGGGTCGGTTGCCGGGTCGGTTGCTGGTTCTGTTGCCGGTTCTGTTGTGGGGCCGGTCGTCCGGGTCGCGGTCGTCGGGCTGGGGCGGGTGGCGCGGCACGTGCACCTGCCGTTGCTGGCCAAGCTGGACAAGTACTTCGCGGTCACAGCGGTCTGCGATGCGCAGCACGGATACGCCGCCGACGTCGCGCGGCGGATGCGCGTGCCCGGGTCCGGGGTCTTCACCGATGTGCGGAGCATGTTCGGGTGCGGCGAGTTCGACGCGGTGCTGCTGCTGACGTCCGGGTCGCACGCGGCGCTGGCCGCCGAGGCGCTGAAGCGCGGGTATCCGGTGTTCTGTGAGAAGCCGCTGGCGCACACGCTGGATGAGGCCGGGGTGGTGCGGCAGGCTGGCGATCGTCTGATGCTCGGGTATATGAAGCAGTACGACCCCATGGTCACCGAGGCGTTTGGGAGCCTGGATCTGCTGACGATCAGGCATATCGATGTCAGTGTTCTGCATCCTCCGGAAAGGTTTCCGCAGATCGATTGGACACCGGCTCCCGGTTCCGGTTCCACTTCCGGTTCCGTGGCGCCGCCGGAGCACGTCGGGCCGCGTGTGCATTGGGAGTACCGCGCTGTGCTCGACAGCGTGTGCCACGATCTCGCGCTGATTCGCTTGCTGGGTGGCGGCACCGGAGTGGACGTCGATGCGGCGTACTCGTGGGGCGCGCGGGATGGGGAATCGGGTTCGCTGGAGTTCTCGGGGCCGCTTTCGCATGGTGGGCGCTATAGCGTGCGTTGGCATTACCTGCCGGACTATCCGGAGTATGAGGAGCGCGTGCGCGTGCACACCGAGGACGGCACGTACGACCTCGCGTTCGGGAACCCGTACTTCTTCGGCGCCGACTCGGGCTTCGAACGCGAGCTGTTGGCGTTCCACTCCTTCGTGACCGCCGGCACGCCGCCGCTGAGCGGCATCGCGGAGGGCACCGCCGACATCCGCACCGGGATGCTCGTCCTCGACACGCTGGGGAAGTCGGGATGAGCGAGCCCGCCGAGCTGGTGATCGTCCCCCACACGCACTGGGACCGCGAGTGGTACCAGCCGTTCCAGCGCTTCCGGCTCCGCCTGGTGACAGTGCTGGACCGGCTGCTGGCGCAGCTGGACGCCGACCCGCGGGCACGCTTCACCCTCGACGGGCAGACAGCCGCGATCGACGACTACCTGGAGATCCGCCCGGAGCAGGAGCAACTGGTCCGCTCACTGACGGCGCGCGGCCAGCTGGCGCTCGGGCCGTGGCGGGTCCTGGCGGACTCGTTCCTGTGCTCAGGCGAGAACCTGCTCCGCAACCTGGAGATAGGCCTGCGCCGCGCCGACGACCTCGGCGGCGCCATGCGCATCGGCTACCTGCCGGACCAGTTCGGCCACGCGGCCCAGCTCCCGCAGATCCTCCGCCACGCGGGCATCGAGACAGCATGCGTCTGGCGCGGCGTCCCGGCAGCCGTGCACACGACGGAGTTCTGGTGGCAGGCCCCGGACGGCACGACGCTGCGCACGCGCTACCTACCCGAGGGCGGCTACGGCGGCGCGGCGGGCGTCTTCAGCGAGGCGGATGCCGCGGTAGTGCGACAGCGCGCCGAGGAGCATGTACGGGCACTGCGGCGCTGGCAGCCCGAGGGCCCGCTGCTCGGGATGTACGGGACGGACCACTCGGCGCCGGTCGAGGGACTGGCGGAGCTGGTGGCCGGTGCGGCGGACGGGTCGATGCGGATTCGGCTCGACACGCTGGCCGGGTTCTTCGACGGGCACGCGAGTCCGGATGCCGCGAGCGCTGCAAGAGGTTCAGCCGCCAGCGCAGGAGCAAACGTCGCTGCCAGACCTCATATCGCCGATGCCGCTGGCTCTGAAGTCATCCGCGGCGAGTTGCGCTCCCACGCGCGAGCCAACATCCTCCCCGGCGTCCTGTCCTCGCGCATCGACCTCAAGCAGGCACTGAGTCGTGCCGAGCGCCTCGTCGAGCGCTATGCGGAGCCGGTCGCCGCGCTCTACGGCGTGCGGGCGGCGTGTCAGCCGTTCTTGGATCTGGCGTGGCGGCGGTTGGTCGACTCGTCGTGCCACGACAGTGTGACCGGGTGCGGCGTCGATGGCACTGCTGAGCAGGTTGCTGCGCGGATCGGGGAGGCTGATGATCTGGGGCGCGGGGTTGTCGATCTTGTGCTTGGGCCGGTTGCGGATACTGTGCCGGATGGCGGGCATTTGGTCTTCAATCCGTCGCCGTGGCGGCGGGCGGAGGTGGTGGTGCTCGATGTGCCGGCCGGTCGGGGGTTGAGGGCTGGCGCGCATGTTCCGCATCAGGTTCTTGAGACCGTCGAGGAGACCTTCGCCGAGGAGCAGGTCGCGCCCGGTGAGCTCGATCGGTTCCTGCGCAAGGTCCACGGGCGCGAGCTCTACGGGCGGCAGATCGCCGCGTGGCAGGTCGATGCCCGCGCCGCGACCATCGCCTTCGAGCTGGCGCCGACGTCCGAGTTGGTCTTCGACGTCGCCGACGTGCGTGCCGCCGCCGCCAGCACCGGCGCGGCCGTCGAGCGGTGGTGCGTCAAGGTACGGATACAGCCTCGCGCCAAGGTGGCCGCGCTCGTCGACGTCGGGCCGCTCGGCCTCACGGCGGTCACGGCGGTCGCCGCGGCGGCCGGAGCGCCCGCGCCGCCGGTCGCCTTGAGGAACATCGCCACCGGGCGCCGGGCGCTGTCCGACCTCGACAATGGCCTGATTCACGTCGCGCTCCGCTCCGACGGCCTCCTCGACGTCCTCGCCGCCGACGGTACGCACGCCGCGGGCCTCGGTGTGATCGTCGACGGCGGGGATCTCGGCGATGAGTACAACTACGCGCCGCCGGGGCGCGACCGCATCGTCGACTCGCCGGACGAGATCTGGAACCGCGAGCGGTGGAACGGGCCGCTGACGGCGTCACTCGAATCAGTGCGCTGGTTCAACTGGCCGACGCACGGTGTCCCCGCCGGGACCTCCGGCGGAAACGCCGTCAGCGTCCGCGCCGAGGCCGTCCACACCACCGAGCTCAGCACCCGCGTCGAGCTGCGCCACGGCGAGCCCTTCGTGCGCCTCACCGTCGCCTTCGACAACCGCAGCGACGACCACCGCGTCCGCCTGCACCTCCCGCTCCCCCGCCCGGCCGCGGTCTCGCACGCCGAGGGCCAGTTCGCCGTCGTGGACCGGCCGCTCCACGCCGAGGGCGGCTTCGGCGAGCGCCCCGTGCCGACCTTCCCCGCCTACGGCTGGGTCGCGGCCGGGGGCCTGGCCGTCCTGCTGGACCACGTCAGCGAATACGAGCTCGTCGACGACGGCCGCACCCTCGCCCTCACCCTGCTGCGCTCCGTCGGCCTGCTCTCGCGCAACGACAACGCCTGGCGCGAGGAGCCCGCGGGCCCGCAGCTGCCCACGCCCGGCGCGCAGTGCCACGGCGTGCGCACCGTCGAGCTCGGCCTCTACCTCTACGCCGGCGAGTGGCACGAATCAGGGCTCCTCGACGCCGCCGAGCGCTATCGCCATCCGTTCACCGCGCTCCCCGGCCGAAGCCAGAACCCTGACAACGTCCCGGAAATCCCCGACGGCGGTATCGAGATCGGCGGGCGCGGCGTGGTCCTGAGCAGCTGCCGCGACGTCAGCGACAACGGCGGCGGGGAAGCGGCCGAGGTACGGCTGGTGGCCCTCACTCCGGAGCCGACCACGGCGACCATCACCACCGAGCAGGAACATCAGCACATGGAGATGCGCCCCTGGCAGGTCGCCACGACCGTCGCCAGGAGCGCGTCAGAGGAATAGCCCGGACTATCGGGTCCCCGCCCAGTGCCCGTTGGCCTGCCGATACTCAGGTTGCTTGCGGTACTTGCGGAACAGCTGTTCCTTGGAGTGGCGGATCACGTGGGAGACGCGAGTGTGGAAATAGAGGAGCTTCCCCTGCCCGCGTGCGCCGAGTCCGTGGTGCCCCTTGGCCGGGCTGTTCTTCGCCATGCGTTTTCAACTCCTTGCCTGCCGGAGCCGCGGGAAGACGGCTTCCGTGACCTCACGCTAAGCCGGGCCACGGCGTCGGGCCACCGGAGCACCGGAGCACCGGCTAAGAAGCGCGGCCTGAAAAACGCCGCCAAAAGCAGTGGCCCGGAGGCAGCCACGAAAGCCACCCCCGGGCCCAGCCGCTGCCTCCTTCTCAGCAGCCTCAGCCGACACAGCCTCAGTAGCAGTCGGCCGGCAACAACATCGCCTCGTCCGGATAGCACCAGGCCCAGACCTCACCGGGCTCCAGTGACCGGATCAGGGGATGGCCTGTGGCGCGCCAGTGCGCCGTGGCGTGCCGGCTCTGCGAGTTGTCGCAACAACCCACATGGCCGCAGACGAGGCACTCCCGCAGGCTCAACCAGCGGCCGCCGGTGGCCCGGCATTCCCGGCACTCGTCCGTGGAGTCCGGTTCGGCGTCGCGAAGCTGTTCCAGGTGGTCACAGCGACCACCGTTCGCGGGGACGTACACGGGGATGGGCATGAGGTGGCTCCTCGCGTGTCTGATTCGTCACGCCGCGCCCCTTGTGACCGGGTGCACAGACGCTTGGCGCGGAGCGTACCGGCTGGAGATGACCTGCCATGGGACGCGCGGGAAACAGCTGATCCGGATAAGCTGGCGTACTCCGCCTGAGAGACCCTTACGGCGGGACCGCCTCACACCTCCGCCAAAGCCCTACCATGGGGTGATGCGGAATGTGGACCCGGGGTATGACGCCTTCGCGGCAGGTACCCTGGCAGACTTGCTTGTCATGGGGGTGAACTCGTGACGACGACACAGCCGCTGGAAAGCAGCACGGAGGCTACAGCGCGCGACGGGAACGTCGACTCGACGGCGCCCGCCGCCTCGGCCGGCGGACGGCGCCGGAGCTGGATCCCGGGCCCGATCCTGCCGCAGCGATTCCGTCCGACGAACCGGCCCAAGCTGTGGCTGGAGATCGCGCTCATCGCGCTGGGCTACTACCTCTACACCCTGACCCGGCTGGCTGCGCCCTCCCACGAGACGGCGGCCCAGCAGCGCGGCCACGACATCCTGCACCTGGAGCACTACCTCGGGCTGAACTTCGAGCGCACCTTCAACCACTGGGTGTACAGCGTGCGCTGGCTGGCGTTCTCGATGAACGTCTACTACGCGACACTGCACTTCATCGTGCCGATCGTGGTGCTGGTCTGGGTGTACTTCAAGTTCCCCGACCGCTACCGCGCGGTCCGGACCGTGATGATCGCGATGACGCTGATCGCGCTGTTCGGGTTCTACTTCTACTCCCTGGCCCCGCCGCGGATGCTGCACGGCGGCGACTTCATCGACACGTTCAAGCTGCTGAACCCCTGGGGCCAGACGGCGGCGACGTCCGACGGCGTGGCCGGGCTCGGCTCGTCGACGAACGAGTACGCGGCCATGCCCTCGCTGCACATCGGCTGGTCCACCTGGTGCGCGCTGGTCATCGCGCACCTGGCGCAGCGCCGCTGGGTCAAGGCCCTCGGCATCGCCTACCCGTTCTGCACCTTCGCGGTCATCATCGGCACCGCCAACCACTACGTCCTGGACGCAGTGTTCGGCCTGGTGACCCTGGCCCTGGGCTTCCTGGTCCAGCGGATCCTCCAGGGTCGGCAGGTGTTCGCGCCGCCGAAGCCGGCCGGGGACGCGCCGCTGCCCCGGCAGCCGGAAAGGCTGACGGCGAGCGACCTCGACGACGGCGCCTCGGCGGAGCTGGTACGGCCTTCGATCCACCTGAGAACCTGAACCAACGAGCGTGAACCACTGAACGGGCCCCTTCGCGGGCCCGTTCTTCGTTCGCGCGCAGTTCCTCAGTCGTCCAACGCCTGCGCCGCCAGCCGCGCCTCGAATCCGTCCAGCAGCGCCGCGAGCCCGAACTCGAAACTTTCCTCGGGCGTCCCGGCGTAGGAGGCCGCCGGGCTGTCGATGCGCTCCCGCAGTCTGGGGAATGTCCGCGCGATCGCCACGGACTTCTCCTTCGCCTCCGTGAACGACCGCATCGCGTCCTCACCGCCCAGCGCCAGCCGCCGGTTCAGCGCGACCGTCGCCGCCGGGGCGAGCGAGTTGCCCAGCACGTAGGTGAAGACGGCCGCAGCCGCTCGATCAGCATCAGCGGGCGCGAACCCGGCGGCCTCGTAGACGGTCAGCAGGTGGTCGTCATGGCCGGACTTGCCGGGGCCGTAGAGCAGGTAGCCGCCGAAGGCCTGGCCCATCCAGGGGTGGCGCGTGAACATCGCGTGCTCGCCGGTCGCGGTCCGCACCGCCGCCTCGCGCCAGCCGACCACCGCCGGGTCCGGCAGCTCGACCTCGGCCCAGGCCGCGTCGGCAGCCAACCGGACCAGCTCGTCCTTGGTCTTGAGGTGCCAGTAGACGGCGGTCGCGGCCACGTTCAGGCGCTTGCCGAGGGCACGCATGTTGAGGCCGTCCAGCCCCTCCTCGTCGAGCTGCGCAATGGCAGCGCAAACGATCTGGTCCACAGTCAGCGTGTTCCTAGGCATGGCGGAAGTGTACTTGCACTTAGTTCAAGTCGGGGCTACGGTTCCACTTGAACTAAGTGCAAGTGACTCGGCAAGGGGAGATCGAGATGACTGTGCAGGAGACCGCCCAGGACCTGACCGCGTTCGTGGCCGAGGCGGCGAAGGCGTACGACGTGCCCGGCATCAGCGTGGGGGTGCTGGTCGAGGGCCACGAGTTCTTCACCGCGGTCGAGGTGGACGAACGGACCTTGTTCCACATCGCCTCCGCGACCAAGTCCTTCACCGCCACCGCGCTGATGCGCCTGGCGGCCGACGGCCGGGTCGACCTGGAGGCGACGGTCCGGACGTACGTGCCGGAGCTGAAGCTGGCCGACGAGTCACACGCCGCGCGCGTCACCGTCCGCAACCTGCTCGACCACACCGGCGGCCTGGAGTGGAATCTGATCGACACCGACTATGGAGACGGCTCGCTGGCCACCTTCGTCGCGAAGCTGGAGGCGCTGCCGCTGATCGGCGAGCCCGGCGCCCGGGCCTCCTACAGCCAGGCCGGCTACAACCTGCTGGGCCGGGTGATCGAGAAGGTCACCGGACAGCCCTACGAGCAGGCCGTGGCCGAGCTGGTGCTCACCCCGCTGGGCCTGACCGACACCGTCTTCGACCTCGACGACGTCATGACCCGCAAGCACACCGTCGGCCACAATCGCGACGCCGACGGCGTCCTGCACCCCGCGACGCCCTGGAAGTCGTACCCGGCCGGGACCCACGGCAACAACCCCGGCGGCGGTGCCGTCTCCTGCGCCGCGGACCTGCTGCGCTGGGCCCGGTTCCACCTCGGGGAGCAGGTCGGGGAGCAGCCCGGCACCGCCGACGAGGTCCTGAGCGTCGAGGCGCGCCGCTCGATGCGGGAGCCGAAGTCCGAGCTGCGCGGCTCCACCCTCGGCGACGCCTTCGGATTCGGCTGGTTCCTCAACGAGATCGCCGGCGTCCGCACCTTCGGCCACGGCGGCAGCGGCAACGGCCAGTTCGCCGAACTGCTCGTGGTCCCCGAGCGCGGCTTCGCGATCGTGGCGCTGAGCAACTGCGCGCCCGAGGGCTACCAGCTGAACCAGGACGTCGTGAAGTGGGCCCTGGAGCACTTCCTCGGCCTCGTCGAGGAGGACCCGGAGCCCGTACCGTACGACGCGGCGCGCAACCGCGACGTCGTCGGCCGCTACGAGATCGACGCGATGAACCTGGACGTCGCCGACGACGGCGAGCGCCTGACCCTCGCGGTCGGCATCAAGCCGGAGATCCGCGCCGCCTCCGACACCGAGATGCCGCAGGACTACCCGGCCGCCGCGATGGGGTTCCTGGCCGAGACGGGCGACGACTACACCATCACCGACGGCGGGTTGAAGGGGCAGCGCGGGCTGTTCACGCGGGACGAGAGCGGCGCGGTCGTCGGGATCGACATCGCGGGGCGGCTGTTCGGACGCGTCCGCTGATCACCGCAGCGGGCCCGGCGCGGGGCGTCTCACGAATCGTGAGAACGCCCCGCGTCGCTGCTCCAGTCGTAGAAGACGCGCTCGACGACGGCGCGGGCCCGGCGAGCGCTGCGCCGGTACTCCTCGACGAACTCCTCGCTGTTCTCAGAGCCCAGATACATGGCGATGCCGGCGCGTTCCTTGATGTCGTTCGGGATCGAGTCGCCGGCCCGGCCGCGGACCAGCATGATGCCGTTGCGGACGCGCGTGGCCTCGATCCAGGCCTCGTCGAGGATCTCGGCGTCGTCGGGCTCCAGCAGGCCGGCGTCCACCGCCCCGGACAGGGCCAGGCGGGTCCGCGTGGTCTGCAGGGCCGGGACCTCGTGCGCGTGGCAGAGCTGGAGCAGCTGCACGGTCCACTCGACGTCCGATAAGCCGCCGGGGCCGAGCTTGGTGTGCAGTGCCTTGTCCGCGCCGCGCGGCAGGCGCTCGGCCTCCACGCGGGCCTTGATGCGGCGGATCTCGCGCACCGCGGTCTCGTCGAGCCCTGACGCCGGACGGCGCAGCGGGTCGATCAGCTCCATGAACTCGCGGCCCAGTTCGGGGTCGCCGGCCACCGGCTCCGCACGCAGCAGCGCCTGCGACTCCCAGACCTCCGACCAGCGGCGGTAGTACTCGGCGTAGGAGCTGAGGGTGCGCACCAGCGGTCCCTGGCGGCCCTCGGGGCGCAGGTCGGCGTCGATGATCAGCGGCGGGTCCGGCGTCGGGATCTGGAGCAGGCGGCGCAGTTCGTTGGCCACGGCGTGCGCGGCGTCGGTGGCGGCGCGTTCGCGCTGGGGCGAGACGGGCGAGACGCGGCGCGCGGAATCCGTCGCGGCGGCCTCGTTAGCAGCTCCGTTAGCGGCTCCGGTGGCGGCACCGTTGCTTGCCACCGCCACGCTGGACGGTGCTGAACCGTTCGCCGTCGCGCCCCATGCGATCTCGTCCGGATCGGTCTCGACACCGTCGTCCGGCAGCGGATCGTGGACGAACAGCACGTCCGCGTCGCTGCCGTAGCCGAGTTCACGGCCGCCGAACCGACCGACGGCGATGATCGCGAAGCGGGTCGGCAGCGGTGTGCCGAGCCGGTTCTCGATCGCTGTGGTGGCGGCCTGCAGCGCGCCACTCAGCGTCGCCGCTGTCACCGCGCTGAGGCCGTCGCCGACCTGCTCGACGGTCAGCAGTCCCAGCAGATCCGCAGCAGAGATGCGGAAAAGCTCGCGACGCCGCACCGCGCGCGCCGCGGCGACCGCCGCTTCAGGCGTCGACGCGCGGCCGACCGCGGACAGGATCTCGGCCTCCAACACCGGCCGGGCCCGCGGCACCAGGTTGGCCGGATCCCCGAGGATGGCCACGGCTTCCGGCGCCCTCAGGAGCAGGTCCGGCGCGTAGCGGCCGGAGGCCAGCACCCGCGCCAGGTGCTCGGCGGCGGCGCCTTCGTCGCGCAGCAGCCGCAGGTACCAGTGTGTGTCCCCGAGCGCCTCGGAGGCCTTGCGGAACGCCAGCAGGCCGCCGTCGGGATCCGCCGCGTCGGCGAACCAGTCCAGCATCACCGGCAGCAACGTCCGCTGGATGGCCGCCCGCCGGCTCACCCCCGAGGTGAGCGCCGTCAGATGACGGAGCGCTCCGGCGGGGTCCGTGTAACCGAGTGCTTCCAACCGTGACTGCGCGGCCTCCGGTGACAAGTGAACAGCACCACCCAATGCGGCTTGTCCCGGCGTCAAACGGGCCACCGCGTCTAACAACGGTCGGTAAAAGAGCTTTTCGTGCAGCCGCCTTACTTCCCGCTTGTGGCGTTTCCATTCACCGTTCAGCTGATCGACGGGATCTTTTCGAAACCCCATGGACCTCCCGAGGCGGCGTCGCTCGACCTTCTCCTCGGGCAGCGTGTGGGTCCGGCGGAGCCGGTGGATCTGCAGCCGGTGCTCCAGCGTCCGCAGGAAGCGGTAGGCGTCGGCCAGGGCCGCCGCGTCCGTCCGACCCACGTATCCACCTGCGGAAAGAGCTGCCAGGGACTCCAGGGTTCCGCGCTTGCGCAGGGCGGGATCCGTGGGTCCGTGGACCAGCTGCAGCAGCTGTACGGCGAACTCGATGTCGCGCAGACCGCCGGAGCCGAGCTTCAGTTCCCGCTCGGCGTCCTTGGCCGGGAGGTGTTCGACGACACGCCGCCGCATCGCCTGCACGTCCGCGACGAACCCGTCACGCCGCGAGGCCGCCCACACCATCGGCGTGACGGCCTCGACGTACTTGGCGCCGAGGTCCCGGTCCCCGGCGGCGGCGCGCGCCTTGAGCAGCGCCTGGAACTCCCAGGTCTTGGCCCAGCGCTCGTAGTAGGCGATGTGGCTGGGCAGCGAGCGCACCAGCGGGCCATTCTTGCCCTCCGGGCGCAGGTTCGCGTCGACCTGCCAGATGGCGCCCTCGGAGGTGGTGTCGGAGCAGACCCGCATCAGCGTCGCGGCCAGCTGGGTGGCGGTGCGCAGGGCGAGGTGCTCCTCGTCCGGGTCGGTGCCGTCGGGGGCGGCGGCGACGAACACCACGTCCACGTCGCTGACGTAGTTGAGCTCCCGGGCCCCGCACTTGCCCATGGCGATGACCGCCAGGCGGGCCGGCGGGCAGTCCTCGGGGAGTTCCGCGCGCGCCACCGCGAGCGCCGCCTCCAGGGTGGCGGTGGCCAGGTCCGACAGGTCGGCGGCCGTTTGGTCGTATGTGGCGGTGGCGTCGTTCTTCTGCGCGCTTCCGATGTCCCGCGCCGCGATGCCGAGCAGGGCGTCCCGGTAGGCGACGCGCAGCGCGTCCCGGGCCGGGATCCCGGCCAGCGCGGCCACCGGGTCGGGCGCGCCGGGGTCGGCCCCGACCGCCTCCAGCATCAGCCGCCGGAAAGCCGGGGCCAGGTCCTCGACGTCGAACTCGACGAGCCCGTGCCAGCCCTCCGGATGGCGCTCCAGGTGCTCCCCGAGCGCCACGCTGACCCCGAGCACCCCGAGCAGCCGGTCCTGGAAGGGTTTGGCGGCGGCAAGGGTGGCGGCCAGGGTGTCGGCGTCGTCGGCGGCCGCGAGCAGCCTGCCGGTCGCGGCCAGCGCCTGATCGGGGTCGGCGGTGCGGCCCAGGGCCTCCAGGAACAGCGGGTCGCCGCGCAGCTCGCCGAGCGGGGCCTCGTCCAGGGTCCGCAGGGCGGATTCGGGGTCGGCGAATCCGAGCCTGACCAGTCGCGAGCGCGCCGACTCCGGTTCCCGGCCAAGTGCCGCCGTCTGTGCCACCCGGCCCAATCTAGCCGACGACGATCGAGACCGGCGCGTCGTGTCCGGGGGCCGGTCGCGCCGCGGACGGGGCCGCGGATCGACAGGGCCCGATCACCCTCGATCGCCCCGATCACGCCCGATCACCCCCGCTCACACCGCCTGGCCGCGCATCCGCCGATAGAAGTACAGGCTGTCCGGGCAGAACTGGTTCTGCGCGATGCTCTCTTCCAGCTCGGCCTCGGTGAGGAAGCCGAACCACTCGACCTCCTCCGGCTGCGGCACCACGGGGCCGGTGACGGTCGCGGTGTAGACCGAGCCCCACTGCGGCACCCGGTCGTGGTCGAAGCGCCACCTGCCGATCGGCCGGAGCACGACGTTGCGCTGCCCGACCTCCTCGGCGGCCTCCCGGCGCGCGGCCTGGTCGTAGGACTCGCCGGCCGGGACCATGCCGGCCACGAACATGTCGTAGTACTGCGGAAAGACGCGCTTCACCGCGGCGCGCCGGTGCACCAGGATCCGGCCGGCGTTGTCGCGGAACAGGATGTCGACGCTGCGGTGCCGCAGGTTGTTGTCGGTGAGTTCGCCGCGGCGCACGATCCGCAGGATCCGGTCGCTCTCGTCGACTTCGTAGACGAGTTCTTCGTCGGGGTTCACCGGGTTATCAAAGCATGGCGGAGGCCCCTGAATCCTTCCGGCGCGTGCACACCTCTTATCCCCGGAGCCGGTCGTGCGGCCGGCACGTCGAGCGGGAGAGGACGCCGGGGATGATATGGACAGTGGCGGGAGTCGTGGCAGCGGTGCTGGTGTGCGCTTGCGTCGTTTCGGTGATGCGGAAGCGGGGTCGGACGCGTGGGTGAGGCGGTGACGGCCTGGCCGGGCGAGCAGTTGGTGCGGGCCGCTCAGGACGGGGACGCCGAGGCGGTGCGAGCGCTGGTGTCGGGGTCGTATCCGCATGTGCTGAGGTTCGCCAAGACGCTGTGCGCGACACCTCAGGACGCGGAGGACGCGGCGCAGGAGGCGCTGATCATCCTCTACAGCCGGATCGGGATGCTGCGGGCGACGGCGGCGCTGGCGTCGTGGATGTTCCGGATTGTGCGGAACGAGTGCCTGCGGCGGGCTCGGTTTTGGGCGCGGGGCGGGGCGCGGAGCGGAGGCACCGGTGCCGAGGCCGTCTGTGGCCCGGCCGAGGACGACGTGCTGGCGCGGCTGGAGGCCGAGGCCGTGGTCGCGGCGATCGTGGCGCTGCCGGAGGACCTGCGCAGGGTTCTGATCATGAGGGACGTGCAGGGGCATTCGGGCCGAGCAGTCGCCGACGAGATGGGGCTGAGCCTGGCGGCGATGAAGTCGCGGCTGCATCGCGCCCGGGCGCAGGTGCGGGCGTCGTTGCTGGCCGACGGCTCGGAGGAGGCGGGCCGTGGCTGAGGGCGGGCAGTTCGCGAGCGCGTCGCTGACCCGGCATCTGGCACGCGGCGTGATCGGCTTCGGCGGGATCGCGGGTGGCGTGGCCCTGATTCCCTTCGTGGGGATCGCCGCGCTGCTGCTGGTTCCGGTCGGGCTGGTGGCGCTGCGCGGCTGTCCGATGTGCTGGACCATGGGGCTGGTGCAGACGCTTTCGGCCGGGAGGGTACGGCGCGAATGTGTGGACGGCCGGTGTGAGCTGCGGCTGCCGGGCGGTGACCCGCGGGGGCGCCCTCAGGGGTGATCGAACAGCCGCCCGATCATCGGGCCGAGCCACGGCTTGCGCCCGAACGAGAACATCCGGCCGGCCGCGATCTGCCGGGCCTGGGAGCTCCGCCTGCTCGCGGTGAGCACGAAGGCCACCGGGTCGACCCAGATGTGGCAGTCGGTGGCGCCGGGCGCCGGGTCGCGGTGCGTCTCGACCCGGGGCCCGTCGATGTCGATGCCGATGGTGACGCCGCCGCGGACGTGGACGCGCACGGCGGCGTGCACGGTCGCGGCGCGCGCCACGTCCACGGTGCGCGGGATGGTGTCGAGGTACGTCAGGGAGATGATGAGCCGCGCGATCTGCGGCGGGACCAGCCATCTCTGGCCGGTGGCGCGGGCCACGTCCAGGGCGTGCAGCGCGGTCTCGCTCAGGAACAGGCCGACGACGGCGGCCAGCGGCAGCGGGGCGTCGTTTCCGAACCACGGGATCGGGCACGGCTCCTCGGGGTCGCGGTCCTCCAGCGCCGCGACCAGCGTGGCGGCGCCGTCGCGGATCTGGCCGGGGGCCGCGCGATAGGCGTCGGGCGCGGCGTGCGAGAGCGTCGTGGCGTTCAGCACAGCGACCCGCTGCGCGAGATCGGGGTGCTCCGGCACGAAGGTGTCCCAGTGTTTGGTGTCGAACGTACCGGCCACGACTGCGGCGTAGGCGGTGCACGCCATCCCGAGGTGCGCGGCGACGTCGGCCGCGTTCCAGCCGGGCAGGAGCGAGGCGGCCTTCGGATCGCCGATCCCGGCGACCACCCGCGCGGCGCGCTCGGCGAGCTGCGGTGCGGCGGCCCGTGCCGCTGCTAAGTCTTCGGCGAGGGTGGTACGGGTGCGCGACATCGGGCCTCCCGCTGTGAGTCAGGCTCCTTGGACCAGGCGTCTGACAGGACAGCAGCCGGGAGCGGGCCGGTCAAGGGGGCGGGCGTCGCGGCGCCCGCGTCAGTCTGCTGTTTTGCCCGTCACAAGGAGGGTCTTTCCCACCGTCTGCCGGTCCTGGATCGCGGTGTGCGCGGCGCCGGCTTCCTCCAGCGGGAACCGCTGGCCGATCACCGGCCGCAGCGTGCCGTCGGCGGCGGCGCGCAGCGCGGACTCGGTCAGGCGGCGCATGTCCTCGGGGCCGGCGGTCGGGCGGACGATCCTGATGCCGCGGGCCTCGGCGTCGTCCTCGGGGATGGCGGTCCACTGGCCGCTGGCCAGGCCATAGGTGAGGATGCGGCCGTCGCGACGCAGTTGGCGGTAGGCGGTGTGGCCGATGGCGCCGCCGACGCCGTCGAAGACGACGTCCACACCCTCGTCGAGGTGCTCGGGCCAGGCCGGGTCGAGGTAGTCGACGGCCTGGTCGGCGCCGAGGGCGGTGGCGGTGGCGGTCTTGCGGGGGCCGCCGGCCAGCGCGATCACGGTGGCGCCGGCCGCCTTCGCGAGCTGGACCAGCAGGGTGCCGACGCCGCCGGCCGCGGCCTCGATCAGGACGCGCTCGCCGGGGCGGATCCCGGCGGCCTCGACGAGCAGCGAGGCGGTACGGCCGTCGGCGAGGACGGCGACGGCCGCGTCGAGGGCGAGGCCGTCGGGGACCCGGTAGAGGACGTCGGCCGGGACCAGCGCCACCTCGGCGTAGCCGCCGGAGCCGCCGGTCGAGCCCACGACGCGGGCGCCGACGAACGCCGGGTCCACGCCGTCGCCGACCGCGCGGACCACTCCCCCGACGCCGTTGCCGGGGATGGTCGGCAGGGTCGGGCGGAAGGGGCCGTCGCCAGCGCGGACCTGGGTCTCGACGAAGGTGATGTTGGCGTAGGCGACGTCGACCAGGGCGGTGCCGGGCGGGGCGGGCGCGGGTTCGGGGGTGGGCTCCACGTGGAGTTCCGCCGGGGTGCCGAACTTTCGCAGCCATACCGCGCGCATGGACGTTCCTCCTGGTCTCGGGCTGGTCGGGGCGCGGTTCGGGCCGCATCCCCACACGATCTTCGCCGGGTGGCGCGCCCGCCGGATCCGGCCCGAGGCGGCACCGGTCTGAGACTTTCGTCCTAAGACTGCTGACAGCTCCTGCTAGCAGCGCTAGCATGGAGGCATGGGCAACCAACAGTTGAACGCGCGCGTCCCCGACGCGATCGCCGAGGCCGCCCGCGCCGCCGCCGCGGACGCCGGCGTGAACCTCGGCGAGTACCTGACCCGGCTGATCGACGCCGACACCCGCGGCCGCCGCGCGGTCTTCGACTCGGTCTTCGACCAGTTCGTCCAGGACGCCAAGGCCTCCGGCGCCTTCGACGACGACCTCATGCCGGCCGCGTGAGCCCAGAGGCCACCCCCGGTCACCCGATCGACATAGCCTGGCTCCTCGACGCCGCCCAACGCCTCCCCGGCGACCCCGCCGTCGTGGACTACGGCGCCCTCTTCGCCGCCCTGGCCCGCGCCGAGGCGGTAGTCCTGGGCCGCCGCGTGTACGAACAGCCACACCACCAAGCCGCCGCGATGCTCCACCAACTGGCCCGCGTCCCAGCCCTGGAGAACGCCAACCGCCTCTTCGCCGCCGCGACCGCCGTGGCGTACCTGGCCGCGTGTGGGCTCCGGGCGCTACCGGACGTGCGCGAGGCCGCCCGGCTGGCGGGGGACGCGGCCGAGGGGAAGCTGGACGTCGGGGCTATTTCGTGGGTGCTGCGGAACTGGACGAAGAACTAAGCGGACCAAGGACTACGTCGGAGGGGACGGCTGCCGTGACGGACCAGCTCGACGTGCTGTGGGACGAGATGTGCGAGCGTGCCCGGCTCCGCGACGACTTCACCCGCGACCGCGAGTCCTCATGGGTCCCGCCGATCCTGCACGCCCTGGTCACGGCTGCCCGATCCACAACGCTGCGACGGTTCCACCCGTTCACGAGCCACGCCATGCTCCGCTTCGCCACCAGCCGCCGGCACGACGAAGCCACCATCGCGCCCGGTCTCGTCTCGCTCACCGCCGCCGGGACCTACGAAGTGTGGGATCGCCGGAGCGGCGCGACCGTCGTCGTGAGCACGACCAACGACCCGGTCCAGGCAGCGGCCGCGCTGGAATGGGTCCTCGCCGGCTGGCACTGAGCCCGCGACCAAGCCGCCAAGCCGAACCAGCCCGGCGGGTCCCCTGTCACCCAAGCTCAAGCCGGCGCTAAAGCACCGGCAGGTACCGGTTCAGCTCAAAAGGCGTCACCTGATGCCGATAGTCCAGCCACTCGGCGCGCTTGTTCCGCAGGAAGAAGTCGAAGACGTGCTCGCCGAGCGTCTCGGCGACCAGCTCGCTCTCCTCCATCCGGGAGATGGCCTCGGACAGTGACGAGGGCAGGGTCTCGATGCCCAGCGCGCGGCGTTCGCCGTCCGTGAGGGTCCAGATGTTGTCCTCGGCGCCGGCGGGGAGTTCGTAGCCCTCCTCGACGCCCTTCAGGCCGGCGGCGAGCATTACCGCGAAGGCGAGGTAGGGGTTGCAGGCGGAGTCCAGGGAGCGGACCTCTACGCGGCTGGACTGGGACTTGGAGGGCTTGTACATCGGGACGCGGACCAGGGCTGAGCGGTTGTTGTGGCCCCAGCTGATGTAGCTGGGGGCTTCGCCGCCGCTGAAGAGGCGCTTGTAGCTGTTCACGAACTGGTTGGTGACGGCGGTGAACTCGCTGGCGTGGTGCAGGAGGCCCGCGATGAAGCTGCGGCCGGTCTTGGACAGGCTGTACTCCGCGCCCGGCTCGTGGAAGGCGTTGCGGTCGCCCTCGAACAGCGACAGGTGGGTGTGCATGCCGCTGCCGGGGTGCTCGGCCAGCGGCTTGGGCATGAAAGAGGCGTAGACGTTCTGTTCCAGCGCCACCTCCTTCATCACGTGGCGGAAGGTCATGATGTTGTCCGCCGTGGACAGGGCGTCGGCGTAGCGGAGGTCGATCTCCTGCTGGCCCGGGCCGCCCTCGTGGTGGCTGAACTCCACCGAGATGCCCATCGACTCCAGGTGGGTGATGGCCTGGCGGCGGAAGTCGTGGCCGATGCCGTGCGGGGTGAGGTCGAAGTACCCGGAGTGGTCCACCGGCTCCGGGGCCTTGCCCGGCTTGGGCTGGCCCTCGAACAGGTAGAACTCGATCTCGGGGTGCGTGTAGAACGTGAACCCGCGCTCGGCCGCCTTGGCCAGCGTGCGCTTGAGCACCCAGCGGGGGTCGGCGTAGCTGGGCGCGCCGTCCGGCATCAGGATGTCGCAGAACATGCGCGCCGTGCCCGGGGACTCCGCGCGCCAGGGCAGGATCTGGAACGTCGCGGGATCGGGCTTGGCCAGCATGTCCGACTCCGCCACCCGGGCGAAGCCCTCGATGGACGAGCCGTCGAATCCGATGCCCTCGCTGAACGCCTGTTCAAGCTCCGCCGGGGCGATCGCCACAGATTTCAGGAAGCCCAGGACGTCGGTGAACCATAGGCGCACGAAGCGGATGTCCCGCTCTTCGAGGGTGCGGAGTACGAACTCCTGCTGACGTTCCATGAGCACAGTATGAACGAGGTGAGTTTCCGTGTGATTACGGCGCTAAAAAGTCGCGCGCGCGAGGGCGGTTGGTAGCCATGCGATAGCGGTACGAGCGCAGCGGCCAGTTGTTGGTGACGCGACCGTCCGCGGTCTTGTACCAGGACGTGCAGCCGCCCTCCCACGCCGTCCGCGCCAGCAGCCTCCGCATGGTCGCGTCGTACTCCGCCAGCGCCTCCTCGGCCACCTCGACGTGCCCGCCGCGGGCCGCGCGCAGCCACCGCATGATGTACCGGACCTGCGACTCGATCATGTAGACCACCGAATTGTGGCCGAGGTTCGTGGTCGGTCCGTAGAGCAGGAACATGTTCGGGAACTCCGGCACCGCCATGCCGAGGTACGCGCTGGCGCCTTCCCGCCAGCGCTCCTGGAGCCGCGCGCCGCCGCGCCCGACGATGTCGATCGGCGCCAGGAACTCGGTGGCCCGGAACCCGGTGCCGTAGATGAGCACCGTTACGTCCCGTTCACGGCCGTCCGCTGTACGCACCCCGCTGGAGGTCACCTCTGTAACCGCCTCAGTAACGACCTCTACGTTGTCCCGCGCGAGCGCCGGATACCAGTCGTCCGAGATCAGGATGCGTTTGCAGCCGATCGGGAAGTCCGGAGTGAGCTTGGCACGCAGCTCCGCGTCGTCCGGGATCTGCTTGTGCATATGGCGCCTGGAGAACCTCTGCACGCCGCGGCCTAGTGAGCTCCCCGCTATAGCGGAGTACAGCAGAGCCTCTCCAACGACCGCGTACATGAACCCGCGCATCGCCAGGCGCAGACCCGGAATCCGGCGGAACGCCCAGCGGGCCGCCGCGCCGAAGGCGTAGTCGTACTTGGGGATCACCCAGTTCGCGGACCGCTGGAACACATAGAGTCGGCGCGCATAGGAGGCGATCTCAGGGACGAACTGCACGGCCGACGGACCAGTCCCGATGACGGCCACGTCCCGGCCGGCGAACGCCTCCGGCGGCCACGCCGGATCCCACCGCGCCGAGTGGAACGCCGCCCCCTGGAACGCCTCGCGTCCCGGCACAGAGGGGTACCGCGGCCTGTTGAGCTGCCCCACGCCGCACACCAGCACCCGAGCCGTGTACTCGCACCCCGAAGCGTCCCGGAGCCGCCACAGGCCCTCCTGCGGCTCCCACCGCGCCGACACGATCTCGGTGTCGAGCTGGAGATGTGGTCCGAGTTTCCAACGCCTCACACAGGTGTGCAGGTAGTCGAGGATCTCCTCCTGCTTGGGATAGGCACGGGTCCATCCGGAGTAGCGCGCGAACGAGTACGAGTACAGGTGCGACGGGACGTCGCAGCCGCAGCCCGGGTACACGTTGTCCCGCCAGACCCCGCCCACGTCCGAGCCCTTGTCGAACACGACGAAATCCCGGACGCCGCCGCGCTTCAACTGGATCGCCATACACAACCCGGAAAACCCGGCACCGATGATTGCCACCCGATGTGCAACCTGATGCCTACTCCCGGTCGTCATGTAGTGAGTAGACCGCCATACCGACGCCGCGTCGACATGGCGGCTCGTGCCGTACTCCGATACTCATCCAGCAAAGCGGCACAGATCCGGACAGAACCGGACAGGATCCGGTCACACCGGGTATTCGCGAGGAAACTCTGAAGATCTTTGCCGAAAAACTCTCCGGAACCCCTCGCCAAGCGTTGTTGAACGGAGAATAATCCTGCAACGAGACCTCATCGTCCCCCCGTGCGATGGGGTCTCCCATCCCGAGGCCTCACCGTCCCCCCGTGCGGTGAGGCCTCGGACCTTTTCCGGGTCCGGGCCGATCCCCGCGGAAGCTGTGTGCACCCCCCTTAACGTCACCTCGACGAGAACGGGGTAGCCTGTTCCCATGACCACCAGCTCCGTCCCGACCTCGCGGCTGCGCATCGCCCTGGCGCAGCTCAACACCTCCGTCGGCGACATCGCCGGCAACTGCGACAAGATCGTGGAGTGGACCGGCCGCGCGGCCGCCGCCGGCGCCGACCTCGTCGCCTTCCCCGAGATGGCCGTGGTCGGCTACCAGGTCGACGACCTGGCGCTGCGGTCCTCGTTCGTCGCCGCCTCGCAGGCCGCGCTGAACGCGCTGGCCGGCCGGCTGGCCGAGGCCGGGCACGGCGACGTGGTCGCGGTCGTCGGCTACCTGGACGGCAGCGACCAGGTCGAGCGCCGCACCGGCCGCCCGGCCGGCTCCCCGCAGGACGCGATGGCCGTGCTGTACCAGGGCCGGGTGATCGCCCGCTCGACCAAGCACCACCTGCCGAACTACGGCGTCTTCGACGAGTTCCGCTACTTCGTCCCCGGCGACACCCTGCCGGTGGTGCGGCTGCGCGGCGTGGACGTGGCGATCGTGATCTGCGAGGACCTGTGGCAGGACGGCGGCCCGGTGAGCGCCGCGCGCGACGCCGGCGCCGGGTTCCTGCTGTCGATCAACGCCTCGCCGTACGAGCTGAACAAGGACGACGCGCGCCTGGAGCTGGTCCGCCGCCGGGCCGCCGAGGCCGGCTGCGCGCTGGCCTACGTCAACCAGGTCGGCGGCCAGGACGAGCTGGTCTTCGACGGCGACTCGGTGGTGGTGGACGCGAGCGGCGAGATCGTGGCGCGCGGCGGCCAGTTCACCGAGGAGCTGCTGACCTTCGACCTGGACCTGCCGACCGCCGAGGGCCTGCCGCCGACCACGCCGGTCGCCGACGGCATCACCGTGGACCACGTCCTGGTCTCCGCCGAGCCGGCCCCGGCGCGCGAGCCGATCGCCGCCCCGATCAGCGAGCGGCTGGACGACGAGGCCGAGATCTGGGGCGCGCTGGTCCTGGGGCTGCGCGACTACGTCCGCAAGAACGGCTTCCGCTCGGTGGTGATCGCGCTGTCCGGCGGCATCGACTCGGCGCTGAGCACGGCGATCGCCTGCGACGCCATCGGCGCGGAGAACGTGTACTGCTATTCGATGCCCTCGAAGTACTCCTCGGAGCACTCCAAGGGCGACGCCGCCGAGATGGCCCGGCGCACCGGCGTGCACTTCGGCACCGTGCCGATCGAGCCGATGGTGAAGGCGTTCCTGGCCACCGTCGGTGAGGCGGTGACCCCGCTGACCGGGCTGGCCGAGGAGAACCTGCAGGCCCGGGTCCGCGGCACCACGCTGATGGCGCTGTCCAACCAGCACGGCCACCTGGTGCTGGCCAACGGCAACAAGAGCGAGCTGGCAGTCGGCTACTCGACGCTGTACGGCGACGCGGTCGGCGGCTACGCGCCGCTGAAGGACCTGTTCAAGGTGCGGGTCTGGGAGCTGGCCCGCTGGCGCAACAAGGCGGCGGCCGAGCGCGGCGAGGTGCCGCCGATCCCGGAGAACTCGATCGAGAAGCCGCCGTCGGCCGAGCTGCGCCCGGGCCAGCTGGACACCGACTCGCTGCCGGACTACCCGGTGCTGGACCGGATGCTGGACCTGTACGTCGAGCAGGACCAGGGCCGCGACGCACTGGTCGCCGCCGGCTTCGACGAGGCGCTGGTGGACAGGACGCTGCGGCTGGTGGACCTGGCCGAGTACAAGCGGCGACAGTACCCGCCGGGGACGAAGATCACGTCGAAGGCGTTCGGGCGGGACCGGCGGCTGCCGATCACGAACGCGTGGCGGGAGCGGTCGCTGCGGGACTGAGGGGCGCGGCGGGACTGAGGGACGCGGCGCGCGGCCGGCGGGCCGGGCAGGGCTCGCAGGCCGAGCAAGGCTCGCGCGTTAAGCAAGGCCTGCAGGCCAAGCAAAGCTCGCGGGCTGAGCGCGCCCCGGCGGGGTAGAGGACACGGCAAGGAGGCCGACATGATCCTGGTGACCGGAGCGAGCGGCACGCTGGGCCGGACGCTCGTCCCGACCCTGACCCGGCGCGGAGCGGACGTACGCGCCCTGAGCCGCCGGCCGCGCGGCGGCAGCGGCCCCGGCGGACCCGGCTCGTTCGAGTGGGTGGTCGGGGACCTGGCCGGTGGCGCGGGGCTGGACGAGGCGGTGGACGGGATCGACGTGATCGTGCACGCCGCCTCCAACACCCGCGGGCAGGGCAAGGGCGACACCGACGCGGTCTGGCGGCTGCTGGAGGCGGCCAAGCGCGGCGGGCGGCGGCCGCACCTGGTGTACATCTCGATCGTCGGCGTCGACCGGATCCCGTTCGGCTACTACCGGGTCAAGCACGAGGTCGAGCAGGCGATCGAGGCGAGCGGCCTGCCGCACACGATCCAGCGCACCACGCAGTGGTTCCAACTGCTCGACACGTTCCTGACGCTGGCGACCAAGTCCCCGGTGGTCCCGGTGCCCGCCGCACCGTTCCAGCCGCTGGACGCCGCCGAAGCCGCCGTACGCCTGGCGGACCTGGCCGGCGGCGAGCCGCTGGGGCGCGCCGAGGACATGGGCGGACCGGAGCTGCTGGACGCCGGGGAGATCGCGCAGGCGTATGTGCGCGCGACCGGGAAGCGACGCCTGCTGGTGCCGCTGCGCGTGCCGGGGAAGGCCGGGCGGGCCTTCCGGGCCGGGGCGCACACGTGCCCTGAGAGCCGGCAGGGCAAGAGCACGTGGGCGGAGTACCTGGCGGGCAAGTACGGGGCCTGACGGCTCCCGCAGACACCGTCTCAGCGCACGACGACGCCCACTGTCGGCACCGTCTCAGCGCGTGCCCTCAGCGCGCGCCGATACCTTCCAGAAGTGTGTCCACCAACGCCCTGACGAACGCGTCGTCCACCGGCCGGCCCGGATGCTCGGCCTTCATGGTGTGCACGATCGGCCCGGCGAACATCCGCACGCCGAGCTCCACGTCCAGATCCGCGCGCAGCTCCCCGGCGGCGATGCCGTGTCGCAGGATCATGCGAAGCTGCTCGCGCCGCGGCTCGATCGCCACCTGCTGATACTTCTGCACCAGCTCAGGGTGCAGCTGCGCGGCGGCCATCACCGAGGCGAACACCAGCCCGGCCATGTCCTCGTGCATGATCTCGACCATGGTGTCCAGGTACTCGACGATCCGCTCGCGGGTCGAGCGGTCGTCGCTCAGGTCCGGCGGCGGGCACTCCTGCCACAGCGTGGCCATCGAGTCGACGACCAGGCTCTCCTTGTTCGGCCAGCGCCGGTAGACGGTGGCCTTGCCGACCCCGGCCCGGGTCGCGACCTGCTCCATGGACAGCGCGCCGTACGGCACTCCCTCGCTGAGCAGCCCCAGGACCGCGTCCAGGATGGCCCGCTCGGCGGCCTCGCTGCGCGGCCGGCCGGGCCGGCGGCGGCCGTCCCGCACGCCGGCGCAGGCCGGGTCGTCGCAGGCGCCGTCCACGTGCCCGGGATGGCGCTCGTCGGGGCGGGGGCCGTCATGGATCATCGTCATAGCGTTCCATCATCTCCTCGATGCGGGGCCGATGGGGACAACACGGGAGAAACGGCACCCCGGCGGCTCGCGAACCGGCCCGCCGGCCGACCGCCGGACGCCCATGATCGGGCGTCGCGGCGGGTCGGGTCATGTCCTGCCGTGCTGTGTTCCAGGTCCCGCTCAGGCCACTCCGGCGGCTTCGGCCGCGGCGGCGTCGGTGCCGGACTGCGCACCCCGCTGCGGACCGGCCGCGGCGCCGGCCTGCTTGCGCGGCAGCCAGGCCAGCGACACGATCGCGGCGAGGAAGGCCACGACGGCCGAGATCGTCACGGTCATGTGCATCGCGTGGATGAACGCCGCGTCGGCCTGCGGGTAGAAGCGGACCAGCGCGGGCAGGTGCTCGCCGGCGCCCTTGGTGGCCTGGATCGAGCCGTCGATGTTGTGCAGCGCGGAGGGGTTCGGGACCACGGTCTTCAGCGGGCCCTCCATCCGGCTGCGGTATGCCGTGGTGAGCAGGGTGCCCAGCACCGCGACGCCCAGCGCGCCGCCGACCTGCCGCACGGTGTTGCTCACCGAGGAGCCGACGCCGGCCTTCTCCCGGGGCAGCGAGGTCATGATCGTCGTGGTCGCCGGCGGCATCACGTTCGCCATGCCCATGCCCTGCAGGAAGAAGATCAGCAGCAGCAGCCAGGCCGCCGAGGTCTGGGTCACGAACTGGTACATCAGGAACGTGACACCGATGGTCACCATGCCGAAGGTGGACACCGCGCGGGCCCCGAAGCGCTGCACCAGCCGCGCCGACATCGGCGAGAAGATCAGCTGCGCCACCGCGAACGGCGTCAGGAACAGACCGGCCTTCAGCGGGCTGTAGCCCAGCACCGACTGCAGGTAGAAGGACAGGAAGAACAGCACGCCCATCATCGCGAAGAAGGACATCGCGATCAGGATGATCGAGGCGGAGAACGGCCGCGAGCTGCGGAACAGCCGCACGTCCAGCGCCGGGTGATCGGAGCGCAGCTCCCAGAACACGAACAGCGCGCTGAGCACGATGCCGCCGGCCAGGGTGCCCCAGATCTGCGGGTTGGACCAGCCCAGGTCGCCGCCGCGGATGATGCCGTAGACGAACACCACGATCCCGCCCATCGACAGGACCACGCCCAACGGGTCCAGCTTGCCCGGCTTGGGGTTCTTCGAGTCCGGCACCAGGAACGACATCGCGATCAGCGCCACGATGATGACCGGCACGTTGATCAGGAAGACCGAGCCCCACCAGAAGTGGTCCAGCAGCAGACCGCCGAGCACCGGGCCGATGGCCACGCCCAGGCCCACGCCGCCGGCCCAGATGCCGATCGCCTTCGGCTGCTCCTTGGGCTCGAAGACGTTGGCGATGATGGCCAGCGTGGCCGGCATGATCGCGGCGCCGAAGAAGCCCATCGCGGCCCGGGTGATGATCAGCGCTCCGGGGCTGCCGGCGTACGCGCACAGCACCGAGGAGATGCCGAACCCGACCATGCCGGCCATCAGGATCTTCTTGCGCCCGAACCGGTCACCGACGATCCCGAAGGTGAACAGCAGGCCGGCGAAGACCAGCGTGTAGGAGTTGATCGCCCATTCCAGATCCGACTGCGAAGCCCCCAGACCCGGCTGGTGCGGATCGTTCTTGGGCTGCGAGATGATCTTCAGGGCGACGTTCAGGATCGTGTTGTCCAGCACGACCACGAGCAAGCTGAAGATGAGTACGCCGAGGATCGCCCACCGGCGCCTCTGCAGGGTCTCCCGATCCATGTTCCCCTATCCCCTCGATCGGCGCGGATCAGATACGGAACGCACCCGTATCGATTTCCTGCGGCGACTGTACGCCGGGGCTTATCGAAACGCAACCGTTCCGTATTGAATTCCGCGGGACGCGCGGGGGCTGGTCAGGCGCCGGAGCGGACGCCCAGGCCGCCGTCGGGGAGTCCGGCGGCGGGAACGCCGTCGAGGCCAGTGACCATGACGCGATAGCCGCGGGATTGGAGCAGTTCGGCGGTGGCCTTGCCGATGCCGCTGGTGCCGCCGGTGATCAGAGCTGCTGGTGTCTGCATTCGCCCGCGAGGCAGGCGTCTCCCAGCGCACGCTGTTCCGCTACTTCGGCACCAAGGAAGACCTGCTCGGCGGCAACCAGCAGCGCTTCGGGCAGGTGCTGGTGGACACGATCGGCGAGCAGCCCGCCGAATCAGACGTCTGGGACGTGCTGCGCGCGGGGATCGTCGCGGTGCTGGCGTTGCACGAGAGCCACGAACAGGCTCTGAAACGCTTCCGTCTGCTGCACGACACCGCTTCGCTGCGCGCCGGGTGGTTCGAGAAGCGGCTGCGGTTCCAGGACGATCTCTGCCGATCTACCGAACTACCGATACGTGTCCGCAGACCCGCCGGAAACCTGGTCGATCAGCGCGGTCAGCCGGTCGCGGAACCCGAGCCGCGGACCGCTCCCCCGGTTCCCCCGGCCGCCCCGGCGGCCGTCGCCCTCCCCCGCCGTCGCGGCGAGCAGGTGCTGCGCGGCGTCGAAGCCGGGCACGATCCCGTTCTCCGGCACCAGAAGCGCGTCGTGCGAGATGGTCAGCAGTTCGCTGGAGGTTTCTTCGTCCTCTGCGAGAGTCAGGATCGCCGCCCCGCGCCGGCGGGCGTCGTCGACGCGCTCCAGCAGCGGCGCGCCGGGGTCGTCGGGGGCCACGATGAAGACCGCCTCGCCTTTGCGGGCCTGTTCCAGGCGGGCCAGCGGGACCGCCAGGTGCGGGGGCGCGCCGTCGGGGACCTGGTGGCGCACCAGCGTCGGTACGAGCTGCGGCAGATTCGCCAGACCGGCTTCGGTGTCCAGGTGCGCGGCGAGGTGCCAGGGTTCCTCTTCCGGGGTGCCGACCAGCAGCAGGCCGCCCGGGCTACGCGGGGCGCGGCGGAGGCTGCGGGCGAAGCCGCGACATTCGCCGAACCACGGGGTGCCGCTGACGAGTTCACGGAGGAAGGTGGTCTGCTCGGCATCCATGGCATTCATACTGCCGGTCCGGGCGCCGCCAGGACACCCGGACCGGGATGTTCAGTGAGGATCAGGGCTCAGTGGTACGAGTGCGACTCGTCCGGGTACGCACCGTGCACCACGTCGCTCGCGAAGGCCCGCGCCGCGTCGCCGAGCAGCGCGCGCATGTCCGCGTACTGCTTGACGAACTTCGGCACGCCGCCGGGCGTCAGGCCCGCCATGTCGGTCCAGACCAGGACCTGCGCGTCGGTGCCGGCCCCGGCGCCGATGCCCACGGTGGGGATGTCGATCTCGGCGGAGACCCGGGCGGCCAGCTCGGCCGGCACCAGTTCCAGCACGATCGCGAAGGCGCCGGCGTGCTGGAGCGCCTTGGCGTCCGAGATCAGCTTCTCGGCCTCCTCGTCGCCGCGTCCCGCTATCCGGTAGCCGCCCAGGACGTTCACCGACTGCGGGGTCAGGCCGATGTGCGCCATCACCGGCACGCCGGCCTGCACCAGCGCGTCGACCTGCGGCAGCACGCGGCGGCCGCCTTCGAGCTTCACCGCGCCGACCCCGGACTCCTTCATGAACCGCGCCGCGGTCTCCAGGGCCTGCGCGGGCGAGGACTGGTAGGACCCGAACGGCAGGTCGCCGATCACCATGGCGCGCTTGGTGCCGCGCACCACGGCGCCGGAGAGCATGACCAGCTGGTCGACGGTCACCGGCACGGTGTTCTCGTAGCCGAGGTGGTTGTTGCCCGCCGAGTCCCCGACGAGCAGGACCGGGATCCCGGCCTCGTCGAAGACGCCGGCCGTGAGGGCGTCGTAGGCGGTGAGCATGGCCCACTTCTCGCCCTCGCGCTTGGCCTTGGCCAGGTCCCGGACGGTGACCCGGCGCCCCGTGCCGGTCCCGCCGTACAGCGAGAGCTTCGGCGAGGTGGCTGCGGATGCTGGAGATACTGCGGATTCCTGCGTGGCGCTGCTTTCAGCGGACATGCTGGCTTCTCCTTGAAGAGACGACTCGAGGCGCCGAAACGGCGTACCCGGACGAGGCTGATCGTCTCACGCCGCGCATCCCTTGTTAAGGGGCCGCGAGCACCCGCGCGACCCACCCGTGACTCGGCTCACACGAGTGGAAAGTCGTTTGCGGAGCGTGGGCACCGGCCCGAACAATCGGCCGCGTGACCGGAGAACCCGCGGCGTCCGGCGGCGCGCCCCCACAGGCCCGCACGCCCCGGCGTCGTCGATGGCGCGAGCTGAGTGTCGACCTGACGCCGCTGCGGGTGTCGCGCGACTATCGGTTCCTCACCGCCTCGTCGGTGATCTCGGGTTTCGGCTCCTTCCTCACCTATGTCGCGGTCCCCTTCCAGATCAAGGAACTCACCGGATCCGCGCTCGCGGTCGGCCTGCTCGGCGCCACCGAGCTGGTGCCGCTGGTGGTGTGCGGGCTGTGGGGCGGCGCGCTGGCCGACGCGATGGACCGGCGCAAGATGGTGGTGGCGACCGAGGCCGCCGCGGCGCTGTTGGCGGTGCTGCTCCTGCTGAACGCGCTGCTGCCGCATCCGGCGCTGTGGCCGATCTACGCGCTGACGGCCGCGTTCGCGGCGGCGAACGGCCTGCAGCGGCCCTCGCAGGAGGCGATCGTGCCGCGCATCGTGCCGCCGGACCTGGTGGTGCCCGCCGGGGCGTTGCAGTGGATGCTGGGATCGTTCACGCAGATCGCGGGGCCGGCGGTGGGCGGCGTCCTGGTCGCGACGACGGGGCCGACGGTCTCCTACCTGGTGGACGCGGCGACGTTCGTGATCTCCGTCGGCTTCCTCCTGCGGCTCAAACCGTCGCCCCAGGGCGAGGACGCCGAGCAAGCCAGCCTGCGCGGGATAGCCGCCGGATGGCGTTACGCGCGCAGCCGTCAGGAGCTGATCGGGACGTACGTCGTGGACATCGCGGCGATGGCCTTCGCGATGCCGACCGCGCTGTTCCCGTTCCTCGCCGACCACCTGCACGCCTCGTGGTCCCTGGGACTGCTGTACGCCGCGCCCGCGGTCGGCTCGGCACTGGTCTCGATCACCAGCGGCTGGACGAAGCACGTCCACCGGCACGGCCTGGCGGTGATCTACGCGGCCGGCGCGTGGGGCGCGGCGATCGCACTGGTCGCGGCGACCCAGCAGGTGTGGATCGTGCTGGCCTGCCTGGCCGCCGCCGGCGCGGCGGACGCGGTGAGCGGAGTGTTCCGGATGTCGATCTGGAACCAGACCATCCCGGACGCGCTGCGCGGCCGGCTGGCCGGGATCGAGATGCTGTCGTTCTCCACCGGACCGATTCTGGGGCAGGTGCGGGCCGGGTCGATGGCGGCGTTGCGGGGCCCGGTGTTCTCGGTCGGGTTCGGCGGCGTGGCCTGCGTCGGGGCGGTGGTGGGGCTCGCGGCGTGGCTGCCCGGGTTCCGGCGCTACGACGCGCGCACCGACACGCACGCCGTCGCGGTCCGGGCCGAAAGGCTGGCGGCCCACGCTGAGCCCTCCCTATGATCGAAGGCCTTTACGGGTCCGAACAGGGGGTTGACATGGACAACGGGGACCGGAGTGTGCCGCCGTGGGGCGTGCCGCCGGATACATCGGGGGATTCCGGCGGGCCGCCGCCGGGCGATGCTTGGCAGGGCAACGGTTTCGGGGGGCCGAACGGGGCGCAGCAGGGTGGGCCGCAAGGCCAGGCGCAGGGTCGGCCGCAGTGGGGATCGCCGGGGGAATCACAGGGTTCGATGACGTCGTTCCCGCTCGCGGCGACCGGCGCGTACGCGGCCGTCCGGCCGCCGGAACCGCCGCCGATGCGGGCCGCACCGCAGGCACCGCCGCCGATGACGTCCTTTCCGCTCGCCGCGACCGGCGCCTACCAGGCGGTCGGGCAGCAGGGCGGCACGGACCTGTCGGCCAGCGGATTCCGCGCGGTTCCCGGGATGGCGCCCGAGCCGGGCAACCAGTTCGGCGGCCCGATGGGACCCGGCGCCCCGAGCGGCCCGTTCGGCCCGCCGGGACCGGCCGGACCGACCGGAGCACCGCCCTCGGGCGGGACCGACAAGCGTCGCAGGGCCCTGTTCATCGGGGCCTCGGCGCTCGCGGTGGCCGGTGTCGCCGCCGGAGCGATCGCGTTCGCCGCCGGCGGTGGCGGCAAGAAGCAGCCGGGACCCGCGTCCCCGACGGCCCCCAGCTCGGCGCGGGCGGCCGCCTCCACCGGCGCGACCGGCCCGGGCGGCCAGAACATCAGCGGCTCGGGGTCCCCGTCGTCCAGCCGCGGCGGGCAGAACGTGCCGAGCAGCACGCCGTCGTCGTCGAAGCCGGTCGCCGCGCCCGCGCCGGACGTGCTGCGCTGGCGCCTGAACGACAAGGTCGGCAGCACCACGGCCGCGGACGGCTCGGGCAGGAACCACGTCGGCGCACTGTCCGGCGCCGCCGGTTTCTCGACCGCGCACGGCGGGTCGGCGGAGTTCAGCGGCGCGGCGAACCAGATCAAGGGCGGCCAGATCCAGACCAGGGGCCCGGCGATCGACACCACGAAGAGCTTCACGGTCTCGATGTGGGTCGACCAGACCGGGCTCAGCACGCCCACGAAGTTCGCCGCCGCGTTCAGCCAGGACGGGCCGCAGTGCTTCGCGTTCACGTTCAGCTATTCGACGGAGTCCAAGACCTGGTCGTTCGTCCGGTCGGAGGCCGACAGCGCCAACCCCAAGACGGTCAACGCCGGCGCGACCGCCCCGACGCCGATGAACACTTGGGTCAAGCTGACCGGGGTCTACGACGCGCAGGCCGGGACGATCGCGTTCTTCGTCAACGGCGTGCCGCAGGGCGGGCCGGTCAAGACCGGGTCGGCGCCGTACGCCGCGACCGGGCCGTTCGCGATCGGACGGAGCTGGTACGGGAAGTTCGCGTCGAACCCCTTCAAGGGGTACATCTCGGACGTGCAGGTGTTCGGCCGGGCGCTGTCGGCCGACGAGGTGAAGGCGCTGTAGCGGCTGTGGACCAGTGGTGAGCCCGGACACCACGCGGGTGTCCGGGCTCATCGCTAGCTGTCAGCGTCCGCGGCCTCGTCCGCCTTCTTCCACGCCTCGTTGCGCTCCTGCACGCGTTGCAAGGCGTGTTCGGCCTCCTCCTGGGTCGCGTACGGCCCGAGGCGGTCCTTGGCGGCGCAGGCGCCCGCCGGCTCGACCAGGCCGTGCTTCACGCAGTAGTACCAGCCGTCGTCGTCCGGCGGCTCGCCCTTCTTGGTCCAGCGCATCGCACTCTCCCTGCTGTCACCGGGTGCCTAGACTGTCTGACTATGGCGACACTCGTACCCGGCACCGTCTCTCCCACTCTGCCCGTCCCGGCGTCGATCAAGCGACCGGAGTACGTCGGACGCAAGGGACCCAAGCCGTACACCGGCGGTGAGGTGCAGGACGCCGAGACGATCGAGAAGATGCGGGTGGCCTCCCGGATCGCCGCCGACGCGCTGGTGGAGACCGGCAAGGCGGCCAAGCCCGGCGTCACCACCGACGAGCTGGACCGCATCGGGCACGAGTACCTGCTGGACCACCGCGCCTACCCCTCCACGCTGGGCTACAAGGGCTACCCGAAGTCGATGTGCACCTCGGTCAACGAGGTGATCTGCCACGGCATCCCGGACACCACGGTGCTGGAGGACGGCGACATCGTGAACGTGGACATCACCGCCTACATCGGCGGCGTGCACGGCGACACGAACGCCACCTTCGAGGTCGGCACCGTCGACGAGGAGTCGCACCTGCTGGTGGAGCGCACGCGCGAGGCGCTGGACCGGGCGATCAAGGCGGTCCGGCCGGGCCGCCCGATCAACGTCATCGGCCGGGTGATCGAGAGCTACGCCAAGCGCTTCGGCTACGGCGTGGTCCGCGACTTCACCGGACACGGCATCTCCACGGCCTTCCACACCGGCCTGATCATCCCGCACTACGACGACCCGCACGCCACGCTGGTGATGCGGCCGGGAATGACGTTCACCATCGAGCCGATGCTGACGCTGGGGACCGCCGACTACGAGATGTGGGCCGACAAGTGGACGGCCGTGACGCGGGACCGGAAGCGGACCGCGCAGTTCGAGCACACCATGGTGGTGACGAACGACGGCGTCGAGGTGCTGACGCTGCCTAGCGGGGAGTGACCTGCGAGGGTCGCCGGTGACGGTGGTCCTCGAACCTCAAGTCGCGCTCAGGCCGTGCACAGACGGCGCTGGACCGCCCTCAGGCCGCCGAGAACTCCGCGAGCACGTCGGCCAGCACCTCCAGCACCACCACCGCGTCGGGCAGCGGCGTGCCGTCGGCGGGCCAGTACACCCAGCGCGCCGTGTGGCCGGACATGCTCACCGACGGCGGCACGAAGACGTAGCTGCCGCGGTCGTGCCAGCGCAGACCGGGGTGCTCCTGCAGGGTCTCCGGGCGGCAGTCCAGGGAGCTGGACCACCACTCGTCCTCGTCGACGTCGTCGGTGTCAGGGTTCGTACGCGGCGCGGTGAAGAACAGGTAGCGGCCGTCCACCTCGGCGACCGGGCCGGGGGCGGTGCCGGCGACCAGGATGCGGCGCAGGGCGTCGGCACCGGCCTGTTCCGGGACGTCCAGGACGGAGTGGGTCTTACCGGTCGGCGTGACGTAGTTCGCCTCCGGGTGCCGGACGCGCCACAGCGCCAGGCGTTCGGGGTCGGTGCTGGCCTCGACCTGCCACGCGCGGGACAGCGGATGCGCAGCCGGCTCGGGGCATCCCAGGCGGTCGCAGCTGCACGAGCCCTCGCGCGGGGCGGCGGCCGGGACCACCGCGAAACCCGCGGTGACCAGCCGGTCGAGCGGATCCAGGAGCCCTTCCGAGCGCAGCCCATCGGGGGAAGCGGCGTGCTCGCGCTTCCGGTTCTTGGCAGGTCGCCAGCTCCTCGGCACCCAAGCCCCCTGACGTGGTCGAAGGCCTAACGCGGTAAGGGTCAGGATACCTTGCGGCAACCGGGTCTTCGTCAGGGGGTGCCAGTGGGGCGAAGCGTGGCGCGGGTAGCGTGTGCGCGTGACCACACCTTCGGAGGGGAACGACGAGCCCGCGGTCGTTCCCCGTACCGACCGCCGCATCCCGTTGGCCGGCACCTTCAACGTCCGGGACGTCGGCGGCTACCCGGCCCTCGGCGGCACCGTACGCGCCGGCCGGCTGCTGCGCGGCGACGCGCTGCACCGCCTCGACGACGCGGCCCGCGCCACCCTGGCCGGCCTGCCGGTCCGCACCGTGGTGGACCTCCGCGAGGACTTCGAGGCCCGGCTGTCCCCCGACGCGCTGGAGGGCACCGGCATCTCCGTGCTCCGCCTGCCGGTCTTCCGCTTCAGCGGCGACTCCTTCGGCCGGGCCCCCGACGACCTGAAGTCGGTCTACGACCACATGGTCGACGCCTGCGGCACGGTCCTGGCCACCGCCGTCGGCCACGTGGCGGCCCCGGAGGCGCAGCCGGTCCTCGTGCACTGCTCGGCCGGCAAGGACCGCACCGGCGTGGTGGTCGCGGTGGTGCTGTCGCTGCTCGGCGTCCCGGACGCGGTGATAGCCGAGGACTACCACCTCACCAGCGCCTACCTGGCCGAGGAGTTCACCCAGGCCGTCGAGCAGCTGCAGGCCTCCACGGGCCTCGGCCAGCGGCTGAACGGCCTGGCGCTGGCCTGCCCGCCGGAGCTGATCCTGGCGACGCTGGAGCGGATGCGCGCCGCGCACGGCTCGGTGGAGGAGTATCTGCTGGCGCACGGGTTGACCGCGGAGCAGATAGCGGAGCTTCGCAGGAACCTGATAGAGCCGGGCGACGGCTGACGCGTGACGCCTGAGGCCTCACGAAGCCTGGCCGCGTTGCTTCACTACGTCGCTCAGGGCGCCACGTAGCCGAAGACGCTCTGCGCGAACTGCGCGCTGTCCGACAGGCTCATCGCGGCCGGCGTCTCGACGGCGCCGAGGAACAGGTCGCCGTTGGTCCCGCCGGTCCACACGCACAAGTTGTACTTGTCGGGCAGCACCCCGCAGCTCATCACCAGCGAGGACGCCGCGGCGTGCGCGTCGAACGACTGCTGCGGGACGATCCCCGTCGCCCCGAGCGCGGTGAGCGTGCCGTCGACGACGTCCGGAAGCGGCGGCACCGGCCGCCTCAGCTGGCCGAGGACGACGATGTAGGTGCTCGCAGCGGATTCGGCGTCCCCATAGCCGGTCGCATTGAGGTCGAGCAGCTGCGGACGGTAGTTCGCGGCGATCGCCTGGTAGACGCGGGACTTGGAACCGAAGTCGGCGGTCCGGTGCACCGGCAGGCCGGAGGGCGCGACGGCGGCCATGGTCTCGACGACCTTTTGGCGGTCGCCGTTGCCGCTCTTCGGCAGTGCGCCAGCCGACGAGGCGGACGACGAAGCCGAGGAAGCCAACGCCGACGCGCTGGATGCCTCAGCCGAGGCCGAGTCGGACGCCGAGGACGCGGTCGCAGCCGACGAGGCGGCGGCCGTGGAGGACACACTCGACGTCCCCCCGACCGGCGTACCCGGTGCGCCCGGCGTGCCCGGCGTGCCCGGCGGGCTCGTCGCCGAACTCGCGCACGCCGCTGCCCCGAAGGCCACCACACCCGCCAGCCCGCATGCGCCGGCCAGCCGAAGCCGTGTCAGTTCCATGATTTCCCCTTTGCCCGAGAGGTGCGTTACGCGGCCGAGCGTAAGGGGAGGATCACCAAGCTGTGGATAGAGACATTCGCCCTAGGTTCTGTCCCTGTCATCCACCGACCACTGCGAGCAGCGCCTACAACTCCGGCTGCCGCACCGCCGACTGGATCGTCCCGACGACCTCGCCGAACCCGATCCGCGTCCCGTTCGGGCCCGGCGCGACGCCGCCGATCGCGACGGTGTCGCCGTCCACCAGGAACGTGCGGGTCGAGCCGTCGGCCAGGGCCAGGGGTTCGGTGCCGTTCCAGGTCAGCTCGATGAAGGAGCCGCGCTGTTCGGGCAGGGGGCCGGAGACCGTGCCGGAGGCGTAGAAGTCGCCGGTGCGCAGGCTCGCACCGTTGACGGTCATGTGCGCCAGCTGCTGGGCCGGGGTCCAGTACAGGCCGGCGAACGGCGGGGTGGAGACCGTGTGGCCGTTGAGCTTGACGTCCAGGTGGATGTTGTAGCCCCAGGTCTCGCCCTGCAGGTACGGCAGCGGGACCGGGTCCTGGTACGGCGGCGCGACGCGCGCGTCCTGCAGCGCCGCCAGCGGCACCACCCACGGGGAGATGGAGGTCGCGAAGGACTTGCCCAGGAACGGCCCCAGCGGGACGTACTCCCAGGCCTGGATGTCGCGCGCGGACCAGTCGTTGACCAGCACGACGCCGAAGACGTGGTCCTGGAACTCCTCCACGTGCACCCCGCCGCCGAGCGGCGAGGGTGTGCCGACCACGAAGCCGACCTCGGCCTCGATGTCCAGGCGCACGCTCGGCCCGAACCGCGGCTCCTCGTCGGTCGGGGCCTTGCGCTGGCCGGAGGGCCGCACGATCGGGGTGCCGGAGGGCACGACGGTGCCGGAGCGGCCGTGGTAGCCGATCGGCAGGTGCTTCCAGTTCGGCAGCAGGGGTTCGCTGTCCGGCCGGAAGATGCGGCCGAGGTTGGTGGCGTGGTCCTCGGAGGAGTAGAAGTCCACGTAGTCCGCCACCTGGAACGGCAGGTAGAGCACCACGTCGGTGAGCGGCACCAGCAGCGGCTCGACCGCCTTGCGGCGCTCGGGGTCGGTGAACAGCTCGGTGAGCCGCTCCCGCACCGCCGCCCACGCCGGCGCGCCGAGCGCCATGAAGGGGTTCAGCGTGCCGATCGCGAAGTACGCCGCCGGCTCCTCGATCGTGCCGTCCAGCAGGCTGGCCGCCGCCAGCGCGCCGAGGCTGACGACGAAGTCCCCGATCCGGGTCACCACGTGCGCCGGCCGCTCACCGTGGGTCGCGACGCCGTAGGGCAGGTTCTCGACCGGGAAGTCGGTCGGGTCCGGGAGCGGGACCCAGGTGGGCTGTGTCATAACCGTCCTTGCAGTCCTTCTACTCAGTGGGCAGCAGACCGAGCTTTGACAAGTCGTCGATCGGCTCTTGGAAACTACAGGAGCCGAAGCCGTGGAACAGATCCCGGGTCCGGGCCGTGTCCTCGACCGTCAGAGCTTTGACACGTTCCGCCAGGTCGGCGCCGTCCGTGACGGCCAGGACCGCCGCCACGTCCTCGATCTCCGCGCCGTCGCTCGCGCGCTCGGCGGCCAGCAGGACGTTCAGGAAGCCGTGGTGCGTGAACCCGGTCCCGGCGTCGGTGTGCCGGATCGCGTTGTGCAGCCCGGCCGTGCACTTCAGCCCGAGCTCCAGATCCGCGCAGCCGACCAGGAACTCGGCGACGGCCAGCGGGGTCGGGAACGCCTCGGCGGTCAGCCCGCCGGTGCGCAGCTTGGCGTGCAGCAGCTCGCGGCCGGTCACCGTCGGGAGCAGGGAGCGCATGTCGGCGGGTGCGATCTCGATGTAGGCCTCGACGCCGTAGGGCAGCCGCCGCTCCAGCTCGTCCAGGCGCTCGCCCGGATGGCGGATCTCCGCGGTCTCCAGGATCAGCCGGTCGTCGTCTTCGAGCTCTGCGAAAGCCGCCAGCAGACCGTCCACGCCGGTGTCGGCGATCAGGCCGAGACGCAGGCCCGCGTCCTCGTCGAGCAGCGGTTTCAGGTCGGCGAGCTTGGAGACCGGGCACAGGAAGCGGCCGAGCATGCCGCTGTGAACGCCCGCGTCGTAGGCCAGGTGCGCGGGCACCGCCTCGGGCATCGGGGCGTCGCCGGGCGGGAACAGCGCCGCGTCGTCGATCAGCTCTGCGAACAGGACGCCGAGGGCGCCGGGGTCGGCGGTTGACATGACCGCCACGGTAGCCCATGGTCGAAGAGAGCGGACAGTAACGTCCGATTATCGAACACATTCCAGCCCGGAGCGGCTGACACAGTGAAGGGGACGGCGGCGATGCCCTACTACCGCGCCGTGGGCGAGATCCCGCACAAGCGCCACACCCAGTTCCGCCGGCCGGACGGCGCGCTGTACTCCGAGGAGCTGATGGGCGTCGAGGGCTTCTCCTCCGACTCCGCGCTGCTGTACCACGTCGGGCTGCCCACGGCGATCGTCGACTCCGCGGAGTGGGAGCCGCCGGGGCCGATCTCCGGGGCGGTCGCGAACCGGCCGCTGAAGCCCCGGCACTTCCTGACCCACAAGCTGGACGGCTCGGGGCTGGACGCCGTGACCGGTCGGCATCTGTTGCTGGGCAACGGGGACGTGCGCCTGTCGTACGTCGCGGCCACGGAAGCCTCTCCCCTGTACCGGAACGCCATAGGCGACGAGTGCGTGTACGTGGAGTCCGGGTCCGGCGTCGTGGAGACGTCGTTCGGCGCGCTGGCGGTCGGCCAGGGCGACTACGTGATCCTGCCGACGTCCACGATCCACCGCTGGGTCCCCGCCGCGGGCTCCGGCGAACCGCTGCGGCTGTTCGTGATCGAGGCGACCGGACACATCGGCCCGCCGAAGCGCTACCTGTCGGCCAAGGGGCAGTTCCTGGAGTCCTCGCCGTACTGCGAGCGGGACCTGCGCGGCCCGAGCGAGCCGCTGCTGGCCGAGGGGTCGGACGTGGAGGTGCTGGTCCGGCACCGCGCCGGCGGCACCCGGCTGACGTACGCGCACCACCCCTTCGACGTGGTCGGCTGGGACGGCTGCCTGTACCCGTACGCCTTCAACATCGCCGACTTCGAGCCCATCACCGGCCGCGTCCACCAGCCGCCGCCGGTGCACCAGACCTTCGAGGGCCCGAACTTCGTGATCTGCTCCTTCGTGCCCCGCAAGGTGGACTACAACCCGCTGTCGATCCCGGTGCCCTACAACCACCACAACGTCGACTCCGACGAGGTGCTGTTCTACACCGGCGGAAACTACGAGGCCCGCCGCGGCTCCGGCATCGGCCAGGGCTCGATCTCCCTGCACCCCTCCGGCCTGACACACGGCCCCCAGCCGGGCGCCGCGGAGCGCTCGATCGGCGCGGAGTTCTTCGACGAGCTCGCGGTCATGGTGGACACCTTCCGGCCGCTGGAGATCGGCGAGGGCGGCGTGGCTTCTGAGGATCCGGGGTACGCGTGGACTTGGTCGGGGCGGCATAACGGGGCTTGAGAACGCGAGGTCTGATGCCTCGAAACCGCTCTGACCGCCGAAACCGCCGACCTCCCGGCCAAGGGACGGCCCGGCACACCGTTGAGGCGGCCCGGGTTCGGGTAGCGTCACCATGTGCTGAGAAGGACTCTGGCCGCCCTCGGGTGCGCGGCGCTGCTCGCCGGTTTCGTGGTGGCGCAGGCGCCGACGCGCGCGTCCGCGGCTTCGTGCCCTGATCCAGGCTTCGATCTCCAGGCCTCGCGCCTGTGGGACGCGGCGGGCACCAAGGGAAGCGGCGTCACCATCGGCGTGGTCGGGGCGCCGGACCGCGTCGTCGAGGCGGCTTGCGCGATCAGCGCACTGGCCCCGGACGCGACCGTGGCGTCGGGCTCGGCGAGCGGGGCGATCGTGGTCGTCGCCGACACCTCGGTCGATCCCGCGTCGATCGCCGGTCAGGCGCTCGTGATCGCGGCGGCCGGGGACACCGGGGGCCCGATGACCCAGCGTCCGCAGGGAGTCGTGAATGTGGCCTCCGCGCAGGTGACCAAGACCGCGCAGCCGTCGTCCGCCTGGGGCGATCAGATGACGTTGGCGGCGTTCGGCAACGACACCTCGACCGCCGCCGGTTACGTCGCCGCACTGGCCGCGATCCTGCGCGCCGACCACGGCGACTGGCCGGCGCGCCAGGTCGTCGCGCAGATGGCCGGTTCGATCTACGGGGCGTCCGGGGCCAGGCACGACGCCCGGTTGGGGTACGGGGTCATCCAACCCGTGCAGGCGGTGAGTACGAGTCCGCCGGTCGATCCCGAGTCCCTGCCCGGGTTCGACGCGTTGTTCCCGGTCAACCAGCCGCCGCGGACCGGCGCCTCGCCGAGCACGCGGTCGGCCCCGACGAGCGCGGCGTCCGGGGCTTCCGGCGCTCCGTCGTCGAATTCCTCAACGGCTGCCACCGGATCTTCTTCGGCCACGCAGACACCTCAGACCTCTGCGCCGGGCACCACCGACACCGCCAACATCTGGCCGACCAAGCCGGTCTTTCCCACGAGTCCCTCGAACGGGTCACACGCGGCGGCGGGCAGCGGCGGTGGGTCCGGGGGCTTCAGCCCGATCCTGTTGATCGGGTTCGTCGTGATCCTCGCTGGTGGCGGGTACGTGCTGTGGCAGAGGCGGCGTCAGCCCAAGGCTGCGGCCGGAAAACCGGAGGCGGAATGGGAGGCTCCCAGTGGTCCGCGGCATTCGGGATACAGCCCACCGGAAGAATGATCGTCCGCTAAGTTGTGGCCCATGCCGCAAAGCCACCGGGGCCCGCAGGAACCCAGAGGTTTCTCCCCTAACGTGTCCGGCATGAATGGCGACGAGGCGCCGACGGAGTACATCCCGCGGATCACCGACTTCCCCTCCCCCGCGGAGGCGCAGACGGAGTACATCCCGAAGATCGTCCTCACTCCGCCGCCTCCGTCTGGGTTCCCCGGTGAGGACGGATACCCGGCGTCCCAGACCGAATCCGAGCCCGAACGTCCTCGGTCGGCGCGCGGCTCGGCACGGGTCGCGCGGCAGGCGCAGCGCAAGTTGGTACTTCTGTCCAGCATCGGTGAGGTGCTCATCACGCTCGGCGCGGTGATGGCGCTCTATGTCGTCTACACGCTGTGGTGGACGAACGTCGAGGCGCACAAGGCCGCCAACGCCGAGGCCAACCAGATCCAGCAGCAGCTGAAGCCGGCCGGGCCCAGCGGGGCGCCGAAGTCGACGTTCGCGCCGAGTGAGGGCTTCGCGCTGATGACCATCCCGGCCATCGGGAAGGACGACATCCCGGTGATGCAGGGCGTGGACAAGGAGAAGGTGCTCGACAAGGGCGCCGTCGGGCACTACACGACGCCGGCCACCGCGATGCCGTGGGACCCGACCGGGAACTTCGCCGTGGCGGCGCACCGGCGGACGTACGGCGAGCCGTTCCGGTACATCAACCAGCTGCGAACCGGCGACCACGTCGTCGTGGAGACCACACACGGCTGGTTCGTCTACGCGCTCGACAAGGAGCTGCCGCAGACCGACCCGACCAACATCGGGACGATCGCGCCGATCCCCAAGGGCGGGCCGTTCACCAAGCCCGGCCGCTACATCACGCTGACGACGTGCACGCCGGAGTGGGCTTCGACGTACCGGCTCATCTGGTGGGGCCACCTGGTGCGGGTGGACCCGCTGAACGGCCCTGCGCCGGCCGAGCTGAAGGACCCCAACCGGCACGCCTGACCGCGCTCTTGACACAGCTGACCTGCGCGATTCTTGGAATCGAGACCCTGCCCGCTACCATGGATCGAAATCCAAGCGAACGCTGCGCGGGACAGGTCACCTTAGAAGCCGGTCGGAAACCGGCTTCCGTCATGTGACGCAGAACGCAGTGGCCCGGGAACGACGTTTCCCGCCCAGCCACTTCAGGCGCGGCTATCGCCTACCTGGTCATCCAAAACTGGAGCCAGGCCGCCTTAGTGACCGTTCTGTAGTACCGCTGCGGCGCAATCCATGTGCTCGCACGCCCCTGAGAACGTGTCCGTTTTCAGAAGGGCTTTATCAGCCATGTCTGCAATCACCCCTGAGAATGATGTCGTGCGCGAAAGCGCTGACATCGACGAGACTCTTGCTCTGGAGACCGACGAGGTCCTGGAGAGCGAGGCTCTTGAGACCGACGATCTTGAGATCGACCTTGAGACCGACGAGGTCGCGGACCTCGACGAGACCGAAGACCACGACGAGGACGACGACGAGGCCGAGGGCTTCGACGACGCCGAGACCGTCGACACCGACGCCGCCGGCTCCGAGCCGGTCGCGTTCACCGAACTGGGCCTGCCCGAGGAACTGGTGAAGAAGCTCGCCGAGAACGGCGTGCAGACCACCTTCCCGATCCAGGCCGCGACCATCCCGGACGCCCTGGCCGGCCGGCACGTGCTGGGCAAGGCCCGCACCGGCTCCGGCAAGACCCTGGCCTTCGGCCTGGCCGCGCTGGCGAACCTGAAGGGCAAGCGGGCCCGCAAGGGCAAGCCGCTGGCCCTGGTCCTGGTGCCGACCCGCGAGCTGGCGATGCAGGTCAGCGACGCGCTGCAGCCGTACGGCTTCGCCGTGGGCGCGGACATCGCCTCGGTCTACGGCGGCGCGCCGATGTACAAGCAGGTGTTCGCGCTGCGCCGCGGCGTCGAGGTGCTGGTGGCCACCCCGGGCCGGCTCACCGACCTGATCGAGCAGGGCGAGTGCGACCTGTCCGAGGTCGAGATCGCCATCCTGGACGAGGCCGACCAGATGGCCGACATGGGCTTCATGCCGATCGTCTCGGAGCTGCTGTCGCAGACCGACCCGACCGGCCAGCGCCTGTTGTTCAGCGCGACGCTGGACGGCGCCGTGGACGAGCTGGTCCGCCAGTACATGACCGACCCGGTCCTGCACTCGGTCACCCCGGACAGCGACGACTCCGCGCAGATGGACCACCACCTGCTGATCGTGGAGCCCGCGGACAAGGCCCTGGTCACCGCCGAGATCGCGGCCCGGCACACGCCGGGCGACGACGACGGCCGGCGCACCATCCTGTTCGCCCGCACCAAGCTCGGCGCGGACCGCATCGCCGAGAAGATCCGCGAGGCCGGCGTCTCCGCGCTGGCCCTGCACGGCGGCATGACCCAGCGCGCCCGCACCAAGACCCTGGCGGACTTCAAGGACGGCCGCGTCCCGGTCCTGGTCGCCACCGACGTCGCCGCCCGCGGCATCCACGTCGACGGCATCGACCTGGTCCTGCACGTCGACCCGGCCGGCGACCCCAAGGACTACCTGCACCGCGCCGGCCGCACGGCCCGCGCCGGCGAGAGCGGCACGGTCGTCACGCTGGTCCTGCCCAAGCAGCGCAAGAGCACGGTGCGCCTGCTGGAGTCGGCCGGCATCGACGCCGAGCTGACGAAGGTGACCCCGAGCTCCGCGGAGCTGCGCGAACTGACCGGCGGCCGCCCGGTGGCGGAGTATGTCGCCGAGGCTGACGCCTACCACGCGGCCCGCCGCGCGGCGCGCGAGGCCCGCCTGGGCGGCGACGACCGCCGCGAGGGGCGCGACAGCCGCGACGGTTTCCGCGGCGGCCGCGAGGGCTTCCGCCCCGGACGCAGCGAGTTCCGGCAGGACCGGGACCGCTTCGACCGCGGGCACCGCGACAGCCGCGGCTTCGGCGGCGGCGAGCGCGGCTCCGAGGGCCGGGGCGGGTTCGGCGGCGAGCGGCGGTCGTTCGGCGACCGCGACGGCTCGCAGGGCCGCACCGGCGGCTTCAGCCGAGACAACCGCGGCGGTTCCGAGAACCGCAGCGGCGGGTTCAGCGGCGAGCGTCGGTCCTTCGGCGACCGCGATGGCGCGCAGGGCCGCACTGGCGGCTTCAACCGGGACAGCCGCGGCACCGAGGGTCGCAGCGGCGGGTTCGGCGGCGAGCGGCGCTCGTTCGGCGACCGCGATGGCGCACAGGGCCGCAGCTTCGACCGCGACAACCGCGGCGGTTCCGAGAACCGCAGCGGCGGG